>CAMPHP010000197.1 GCA_946885925.1 uncultured Litorilinea sp. | reverse complement strand
CGGTGTGGGGCCGCGCCCACTAGACTCCTGCTGCGCCGGGATCTTCTCATGCCGGAACACAGAGGGATTGCCATAGCTGGCGCGACCGATCAGAGCCCCGTCCACGCCGTATGTGCCGATACGCTCGTACGCATCAGCCAGCGAGCGAAGATCGCCATTACCTAGGATCAACGTCCGGGACCCGCGTGCAATCTCCACGGCACAGCCAATCTCATCCCAATCTGATTCGCCGGAATAACCCTGCGTGAGCGTGCGCCCGTGGATGGTGATCGCGGCTGGTTCGCTCTCCAACAACTGCGGTATCCACTCCAGCACTTGGGAACTCGCATATCCAATACGCGTCTTGACGCTGACCGGGACCGGACGGCGCTGCTGAAATGCGACCGGCAGTTGTCTATGGCGTGCCTCGATCTGTTTTGCAAGTGCATCCGGCACATCCACACAATCGCGCACCGTCGCACCATTCAGCCAATCATGCACCCCGCGTTGGGTGGCGCGCACGATCTCCTGGGCTAGACTAGGAGTCCGGATCAGACCCGCGCCCGAACCAGCGTGCGCGATGCTCTTGCTGGGGCAGCCCATGTTGATGTCGATGCCATCGAAACCCAACTGGCAGAGCAGCATAGCCGTCTGATAAAAATTATGGGGAGAACGACCGTATATCTGTGCAATAATGGGACGCTGGCTTTCATCATAGAGGAAGTCCTTGAGCAGAGCGCTTGCCCCTGCGCAGATCCCATCTACACTGGTGAATTCCGTAAAGAGCAACATAGGGTTGCCATGCTTCTTCTGGATATGGCGAAAGGCATGGTCTGTCACCCCATTCATGGGGGAAAGCCCGATGATGGGGCGCGGCAGTGTCTGCCAAAAGGTAGTTGATTGTGACATATCTATAGAATGTACCTCAAGTCCGGTAGTCTTTTTCTCTATTCTTGCCGATCTCCTACACCGGCGCTTTGTTCACTCGACGCTCAAGCCAGGAGCAGTGGGGTTGCAATGACCTTGCCCACTTCCTCGAAGTTTACAAAATACTCGGTAATCAGGAAATTCTGCATCCCAGCCGCGGCGTGATGCCCCCCTCTGCCGGTCATTACGACAAGTCACTCGCGCTCTTCTGAAGATGTTGCTGTGCTCCTCTTAAATCATCCGTTCGAAGCCGAGCGCACCCGCGCATTGGGGTGTCCATAAACGCTGTAGGCCAGCCAAGTAGGATCGTCAAGTTGTTGCGCTGCCAGGCGGGCCGTTCTCGTCGCACCTGCGACCGTTTGCCCACCAAGCAGTGCTTGATAAAACGCACCAGCAAAAGTCGCTGCGCTGCTATCCTGCACTGCCCAAAGTGGGCCAACAAAGAGCCCGGCACCGGCGCTGATCAGACGGTTTGCCCAACCACTGATGCGAGTTAAGGCGTAGCCTTGGCGGCCCACTTCACAGGCATTGAAAAAAAAGGCTGGGTGCTGCTGGCGGAAATGGCGTCGGATGGCTGCCCCGGTCAGATCCTGCGGTGAGAGCGCATGATCCTCCTGTAGCCAGAGACTTGAGTCACCGTCGGGCGATTCGGGGAAGAAGCTACCGTGGGCGGCAAAATGCACCCAGTTGTAATCGCCACTTTCCAGAAAATCTACCACGTTATCCCAGTTCGGCGTGGTCGGGCCACTGCGCCGGAGATGGTGGCGCTGCATAAGGTCGAGGAGGGTCTGTTCTTCCTGCCGGGCAAAAGGCAAGTTGCCGAGTTTGGAATAGGTAGGCACCAGCACCGCCAGTGCCTGTATCTCTAGCCACATGGGTGCCATCTCATTGCCATTGCCCCGCTCATCCTTGCGCAGCCAACGAGTCAGATGCAACGTGTGGCACCAAGGCCCTTCGTCCTCCCACGCACCCGCTTCGTCATCATAGGGCCAGACGAGTTCCCAAGGCAGATAGGGCTCGTCGGAAAGAATGAGCAACGAACCATCGCGCCACTGCTCACGCTCCTGCGCATAGAGTCGTTTCAACTCAGTGGGGATCAGTTCCTCCCATAAATTCTGCCCCAGTTTTTGTATCCGGCGTTTGGCATCGTCGCTGGAAATTGCGTGCTGGCTGTCCACATGAAGTAGATGCCGCCCTGCCGCATGGTTGGGCCTAACGACCTGCATATAGAGTTGCGTGGCATGAGCACTCGGATCACCATGAACGATGATGGGAGAAAATGTTCGCCACCAGGCACCACCTTCGCGTATCAAAGTGATCTGCAATTCCTTTGTTGCCTGCTCCCAAGCCACGTGCAGCACCATGTCGGGCGGTTCTACGTCCGGCTCAACGCGTAGGGACTGGACGGGATGGAGCACTGTCCCCTCCGCGACTGCATAGGTCGTGATCTCTACATCTACCGACACCGTGCGCAACGGTTGTCCATTTTGGAGAAAGTCAAAGGTAATGTGCGTATAACCGGGAGCACGCGGGCGCAGATCAAAGACAACTGGGGGGCTGTCTTGGTCCGGCAGAATCACCACTTCCTGTATTGGTTCGTTGAGCAACTCAAATTGAGGTGCTTCCACACGCACCTGAACCGGCAAGTTGGCGAGCAGAGACAACTCCTCGATGGCAGCGCTTTGGTCAGAGGGTTTCAACGTCAAACGCACAACAACCGATATACGCGCCGCACCTGCCCACACACGGCGTGGACAGGCAATGTCTGTATAACGAATGACCTCAAGTGGTGCGCTGTCCTCTGCTGCACTCTCTACTGTGAAGGAAGCAGTGCGCATATTCTCGAGCGCTGCGTCTGCCTGTAGTTGTGTTATGAACTCAACTAGACGCGCACGCGCTGTTGCGTAGGGCTCGAAAAGCATGAGGATCTGCGCGTGCGCAGCAGCAGCATGGCTAGGGTCTTGTATTACTTGGGCCTGAATGCTGCCGATCCGCGCTTCGATCTCTGTCCACGGGTCGCCAACTAGCTCTGCCAATTCGGATCGTAGCGTATCAATTGCGTATAGGAGAATATCAAATTTCTCCATAGCATCTCCCTGTGACCATCGCACCACAGCTCGTTACACCTGGCGGATAGAGGAGCATGGCACTAGTGGACGCAGGCCGATAGCCAAGTAGGATAGTATGTCACGCGCGGAAAGCCAGACAGGGGGTGACATCTCCTCTTCCGATACCCATATTGCTTATAAGGTTATACCGTTGGAGCGTAGAAGAGATACTATGCTACGCGGCGACCTATGTCAACACCAAAATATCACCTCATACCACAGCAAATATCCCTACACAAAACGGCGGCACAACGTGCGATGCCATGTGCATGGCGAAGCGTGTCATAGATATGGCAATGCTGGGGTAGTTTGCGCGCTTTTCACCTTCTAGAATAGGGAATAAGCCAAGTAGCTCATCGCCTTTTATACATCTACTTTTATACATCTACTTTTATGCATCTAATGGAGTATTCACAGCATATGTCTAAACTTAAAGTTGGCATTATTGGTTTGGGCGGTATTGCCCGTTCCCACTGCGACGCGATTGCGACTCTTGATAATGTGGAAATTGTCGCGGTCGCCGATCTCTTTGAGGAGAAGCGCCGTCAATATATGGAAAAGTATGGTATCCCGCGCGGCTATGCTTCACACACCGAGTTGTTGGCAGACAACGAGGTCGAAGCGGTGGCTGTCGTACTAGGACACCACCTGCATCATCAACTTACGGTGGATGCGTGCAATGCGGGCAAGCATGTTTTGGTTGAAAAGCCGATGGCGCTCAGCTTGGCGCAGTGTGATGACATGATTGAGGCGGCAGCACGTAACAATGTCAAACTGATGGTCGGATACACGCAGCACTTTTATGGCACCAGCCTCAAGGCCAAGGAGATCCTCGATTCGGGTGAACTAGGGCCGTTGATCACGGCTGTCTGCTATATGTCCAAGAACTGGAACGTGGCAGGGCGTCGCCCGCAATATCGCAGCCGTTACCACGGTGGCGGCATGTGGATGACCAACGGCGTGCATGTGGTGGACCGGCTTACCTGGATGATGGCTTCACAGGCGGTATCGGTATCTGCTGCCATCGGTACGCGCGCCCATTATCAAGCAGCAGATGATTCGGCAACCGCCTTTATTCGCTATAAGAATGGCCTGGCAGGAGTAGCAGTCGCGGTGGGCTTTGCCGACGGCGCACCCAACTATGAATGCCAGGTCATTTGCGCCAACGGCACGCTGCGCTTCACCCAGCACGGCGAAAAGTATGTCAAGGTGGGCAAAAACGACGAGTGGGTGGATGTCCCCTTTGAAGATGCGCCGGCAGAGATGCACTTTGAGTGGAAGGCTTTTGCCGAAGCGATTGAGCAGGACATCGAGCCGCCCACGCATGGCGAGTATGGCCGTCACATTATGGAGATCATATTTGCCGCCGAACAGTCGGCGATTACGGGCGGCGAGGTGATGCTGCCGAGCGGCCAGCAGTGGTTCCACCAAGAATCTGGCAAACCAGTTACGATCCATCAAGGTTGGATCTAAGCATCCAGGCCATGAGATTAGCACTACTCTCCTACAGCCATCATGGGCGGAGCATGGCTCGTGTTGCGCGTGAACTTGGGCATGAGATCATCGGTGTGATGGACGGTGAGGAAGGGCCGCGACAGCAGTTGCGAGATGAGTTTCAATGTCCCGGGTATGCGTCCGCTGGCGAATGCCTGGATGCTCAGCGACCAGATGCGGTGTTGGTTGCTGGCAAGCACACTGAAATGCCGGACCATGTGCACGCCTGCGTTGACCGGCGTCTTCCCTTTCTCCTCGATAAGCCCTTTGCCGATTGCGCCGCACGGCTGCGGCCTGCTGCCGAGGCGTGCATCAAGCGTGGTGTCTTTAGTGCGCTGATTCTGCCAAACCGGAAAAGTCAAATCGTGGCCTTGATCGAGCAGATGTTGGCCGATAATACCCTGGGCGACCTGGTGCTCTATAGCAGCCGCCTCAACAACGGTCCCCCTTCACGCTACGATCCTACCCCATCCACATGGCACAATGAGCCAAACATTTCGGGTGGAGGCTGCTGGGCAGTCGAAGCAGCCCACGGTATTGATACCTTTCTGCAATTTGTTGGACCGCAATCAGTTACCGTGATTGGGGCGGTCATGTCCAATACCCTGTATGGTAGGACCGTAGAAGACATGGGCGTGGGCATGCTCCGCACCGACGATGGCGTGACGGGTATCATCGAAACTGGCTACAGCTATCCGTCGGGTGCGCGCAGCGGCGACCACTTTTTCCGCTTTGTGGGCAGCAAGGCGTCGGTCTTTGAGCATTATGACAAGCAGGGTGAACCCATCATCGAGGTTCACACCACGCAGGGCGTAACCTTTCACAAAGACATTCCCAATGGGGCAAGATTCAAGGCGATGATCGATGCGGCCCTTGCTGCCGTGGAAGCAGGGCACAGTTTTGAGCCAAATATCGCCGATGCGCTGCGTATCCTCGAAGTCCAGGATGCCGTCTATGACCACGCGCGTGCCAACCCTCTCACGAACGGTCCCCATCTCATGGCTACACCAACCGGGCGAGGAACCGGGTGAGGACAAAACGTGTCATAGAAAAGGCAATACGTTATGACCGGTTCGCACTAGCGAGTCGATAGCGACCTAATAAGATGGGGAGTTAAGAGGGGGTTGTCACTTTGTCTGCCGTGAAGATGGTGAGCAGTTCCTGAAGCACCGTAAGGACTTTGTGCACACATTGTTCGGTAAACTCGTCCAAAATGGATGCGGTCGTATCGGGGTGCTTCGCTGCCAACGCATGTCTCACAACATGGGGTGTCTCAGCTTCGAATGCCTGTTCCAGGGCATCAAATTTAGTCCGCACTACCCGATTGCGGGCGGGGTACAAACCGGGTAGGCTGCTGATGGGGTGCCCCTTGACTCGATCCATCAGTTCGCGAAACAACCACCAGTAGGAACGCGCAGAAAAGCTATCCTCGCTAGCCAGCTCTGCGGAGATGACACGCTTGCCGAAGGTACCAGGATTGGTGACGATGTCAGGTAAGTGATTCCCATGTATGAAGAAGGGGACATAACAGCCGTTACAAGGTGGGCCAGGTGTCCACCAAAAGATCGGCAATTCATTTACCGAACGAGGCAAAACCGCAACGCAGGAACTAGCCGTGTTGCCCCAGGTGAAATTGGCGGCAGACGCATGCATACAAAGCGAGTGAAAGTCAGGATCAGCGGCGTCAAAATACGGACCTTGCAGGAACGTATCTTCATAGTGATCACGGGCAATTCGCTTCATCCACTGCGGCGTAATGCTTCCCTGTTGTTCAGCTAACAGTTGGCGCGAGCGCATCGCCCGTACGTGCGAGACCTGGCGAGGCACTCGATCATCCATATAGGCGCGGGCAAAATCAAAGCTGCTT
>CAMPHP010000196.1 GCA_946885925.1 uncultured Litorilinea sp. | reverse complement strand
CTTCTACATTGCCGTGATCACTCGCCACAATCACTAAAGTCTCGTCCAGATCTGCCGCCGAGAGCAGCCCGCCTAAGAAACTGTCAAAAGTCTCAACATTAGCAATGGCCTCCTTCATATTTTTGTGATGACCAATCTCATCACTTTGCCAATGCTCAAAGAACGACAAATGATAGGGCTGGGCCAACTCCCACATAAAGGCCCCACCTTCTCGTGGTGTGTATACGGGTATGTTGGTGTACCCCAAGAACTCCCGCCAACTACGATTCGTGAAATCCGCGGCGATAGCCCGCCCATCTCGTAAATCATCTTCATCCGGCAGCTCTTGTCCGGCTGCGGAGACAGCATAAGGAATAGCACTTAACAGCCGCTTGCCCCGTGCCACTGCCGCAAAATAGATCGGTGGATAGGCGTTGCAAAAGTAAAAGCGGTGGCCCTGCTCTTGCACACGGCGAAACAGATTACCTTCGTCAATCAAGGCGCGCACCCGCGCGTCAGGTCGCGGCCCATAATGCTCGCCAAGCCGTTGAGGGGCGTTAATCCCTGTCAAAATAGCTGCTTGCCCGGTTGCACTCTGGGGTCGCCCACTAACACCCAAATGCGCGTCGGTAGGAATAAGTTCAGCTCGGCTTGTGCTAAACCTTCCCGTCTCTAGAACGAGGGGGCGTCCATCCAACAAAGACGCCAGCGTAGGATATTCACGTGCTACCAGTGGATTGACTGTGGGGTCGTTTTTTCCCAGCCCGACTCCATCCAAAAACAAGAAGATTACGCGTCGCACAAAGCAATCGGTCTCTCTATCGGGTCATGAATATGGCTTCTATGTTGGAGAAATCGCGGACAGCGCTATCTACGGCATAATTCCTTGCGAGGCCAATCGTAGTATACGCCAGCTTCTTACCGTGCACATTCCGCAACACACCCGATTCCCCTACACGCCTGTGGTAAAATTTGCCACAACGTTATTATCTGCGTCCTAGTTCAACCCGCATTGGACGCTGCACCAAGGAGGAACACATGTCATTCCTGCGCGCCCAGATGGAGGGCATCTTATTCACCGACCAATATCAACTTACAATGGCCCAGCTTTACTATCGCATGGGCCTCCATGAGCGGGAGGTCTTGTTTGATCATTTCTTCCGCCGCTATCCAGACTACGACAGCCATCAAGCAGGCTACTGTATCAATGCGGGCCTTGAGTGGCTCCTTGAATGGATGAAAGAGGCGCGCTTTGGCACAGATGAAATAGATTATCTACGTAGCCAGCAAACTGTCGCAGGCAGCCGCCTCTTTGACGATGATTTCCTCAACTGGCTTCGCGCCAATGGTGACTTCAGTGGCCTCTCGCTTCGCGCCATTCCAGAAGGCCGCGTTGTCCATGCGAATGTGCCTCTGACCACTGTACAAGGGCCACTGGCAATGGCGCAAATTCTAGAGACATCTCTCCTAGCCCACCTTAACTACCCAACGCTCGTCGCTACCAAAGCATCGCGCATTTCAGAAAGTGGACGTGGACGCCCCATTTTGGAGTTTGGCATGCGCCGCGCCCACGAACGCGGAGCCAATGCAGGTTCGCGCGCAGCACTCATAGGTGGGGCGGTCTTCACTTCAAATGTGGGCGTCTCACGCATGGTGGGCTTACCACCCAAAGGCACACATGCTCACAGCATGGTTCAGCTTTTCATGACGCTCGGCATGGGTGAACTTGGTGCGTTTCAAGCGTATGCTGATGTTTATCCAGACGATTGTCTACTCCTAGTCGATACGGTGGATACTCTGGCAAGTGGTGTACCGAATGCAATTCGCGTCTTCGAGGAGTTGCGTCGCAAAGGGCATCGTCCTGTCGGCATCCGTCTGGATTCGGGTGACCTAGCCTATTTGAGCATCCAAGCGGCTAAAATGCTCAATGACGCTGGATTCCCCGACACCTCCATTGTCCTCTCTGGTGATCTCGACGAGTTGGTCATCTGGCAAATCATCACCCAAATCAGCGAAGAAGCTACCCGCTATGGCGTGGACCCCGATCATTTGATCAACCGCCTGACCTACGGTGTTGGCACGCGGCTGATTACTTCATGGGGTGAGCCTGCGCTAGGAGGAGTCTACAAACTGGTGGCTGTACGTGAAAACGGCGTTTGGGACTCAGCGATCAAAATTTCTGACACCCCTGCAAAAATTCCAAATCCTGGTCTGAAACGCGTATGGCGGCTTTATGACAATCGCGGCAAGGCCACGGCCGACCTTCTCACGACTGTTGACGAAGACCCAACAACGATGGAGCAGATCCTGCTGCGCCACCCTAGCGAACATACGAAATTTCGCACAATTCATCGCCATGAGTTGTCAGGGATCGAGGAACTCCATGTAGACGTGACACACGAGGGTAAAGTAATCATTGATTTACCCCCAATCGAAGAACTCCGCCAGCGTCGCGAGAAAGACATTGAACTACTTGATCCCGGTATCCGGCGCATGGTGTATCCACATATCTACCATGTCTCGCTCACCCAGACCCTCTGGGATCTCAAGCAGCGTCTCATTGATGAAGCCCACAACCTTGTTGGCGATTGACTCATCAAGAACTATCCTCCGCAACTAGAAGCATAGCTTACAGCAAATAAAAAAGGTTCTCCTGATACGCTCTGCATCAGGAGAACCTTTACATATTATCTCGAGTCACATGCTTATCGACAAATTTGCATGTGACTCCGCTACTTATACCAGAAGTTACTGGGCCGGAGGGGCTACTGTGGAGGTCACAACCTCGGTAGCTGCGGGCGGTTCCGGCTCTGTTGCTTCTTCCTCAGGGGTAGATTCTTCTTCGGGGGTTGACCCCACTTCAGTAGTTGATTCCTCTGTCACGACAGGTTCTTCTGTCACGACGGGTTCTTCCGTTACAACAGGTTCTTCCGTTACAACAGGCTCCTCCGTTACAACAGGCTCCTCCGTTACAACAGGCTCCTCCGTTACAACAGGCTCTTCGGTCACGACAGGCTCTTCAGTCGCGACAGGTTCCTCTGTCACAACAGGTTCCTCTGTCGCGACAGGTTCCTCGGTTGCAGCCGATTCCTCTGCTGCCGTGGGTTCCTCCGTCACAACGGGTTCCTCTGTGGCAACTGGTTCTTCGGTCGCGGTCGGCTCCTCAGTCACAGCCGGTTCCTCTGTCACCATCGCTTCTTCCGTGACAGCAGGTTCCGGTGTTGCAGTTGCTTCTGCTGTAGCAGTTGGTGTCTCCGTTGCAGTCGGTGTCTCCGTTGCAGTCGGTGTCTCCGTTGCCGTTGGCTCCACTGTCGCTGTTGGCTCTGCTACGACACCAGCAGCGCTACTCTCGTTGTACTCGAAAGTCGTACCAGCTTGGCTGCTAAAGTCATCAGTTGCAACCACGACAACCAACCGCCCACTCTCCACTCGTGAACCATCGGGCCAGCGTTCTGGCATGTCAAAGCTCAAGCTGTAGTCACCATTTGCGTCGGTGCTACCCGTAGCATAGCGCTCCGCATCCGCCGCAAAGCTACCGCCCTCGCCAAATGTTGCCATGTACACCGTCACTGTGGTGTTCGCAGGGAAGTCAGCACCCGATACGGTCACTCTTGTGCCTGCACCACCCGAGCCAGGATTGATATTGGCCGAAGGTGCAGGGGCAGGTGTAGCCGTACCTACTGGCGTACTGGTCCATGTTGCTGTTGGAGCAGGCGTGTCCGTCGCTGTGTAATTAAATGTGCCACTGGCGGTCACACTAAAGTCACTGTTCGCTACCAGGAGAACGATCCGGCCCGAAGGAATAGTGTCCCCATTCGGCCACTCGCCCGGCATTGTGAAATTCATGCTATAGTTGCCACGGCGATCCGTGTTGGTGCTCGCATAGAACTGCTCGTCTGCGCCGCCTACCTGCTCATCCAACGTTCCGAGATAGAGTCTGACCTCGGTATTGGCTGGGAAACCACTACCACTGACCTGTACCGAAGTTCCAGCACCACCGGAGTTTGGCGAGATCTCAATCGAGGTATTGGATGGTTCCTCAAAGTAATCAAACTCGGCAGTGGCCTCTTCATCAAAGTCATCGGTCGCCACCAACACTATCAGTTTACCTGTCTTGATCGGATCACCGTTGGGCCACTCACCTGGCATATTGAAGGAGAGACTATATTCGCCATCTCCATCAGTATCGCCAGAAGCATAGCTCTCAGGCTCATCGTCATCTGCGGCTCGCGTACCCACTAGGCCAGCAAGATAGACTCGCACTCTGGTATTGTCTGGGAAGCCACCACCGCTGACCGTAACCCGTGTCCCTTCGCCACCACTGCTAGGCGATACTTGAGCATAAGGCACATCGCTGCTCGGAGGCGGCGTTGGTTCCGAGGTTTCCGCGGTATACTCAAACGTGCCACTAGCCTCGACACTAAAGTTCTCGGTTGCCACCAACAAGACCAGCCTGCCCGACTCAATCTTTGAACCATCAGGCCACGTGCTAGGCATGGTGAAGGACATGGAGTAGGTGCCATTATCGTTAGTGGTTGCGCTTGCCCGGATCTCGGCATCGGTCGCATCAGCGCCGCTAGCACGCACAATGCCACCCAAGTAGAGATTGACCTTCGTATTGCCAGGGAAGCCACCACCGGATACTGTAACCCGCGTACCCGCACCACCCTCGCTAGGCACCACATCGACATACGGATTTATATCTTCAGGAGTCGCAGTTGGTGAGGAACCAACCTTCTCCCACCAAAAATCAATACCGGCACCACCAGTGTGCTCATAGTATTCAACCCTGACATCCTCATCGCCATCCAGGTCAATCTCGGCGCGATAAGTCACATCACCCCTGCTGTCATGCCACTCGTCAATGATGCGGTCGCCACCAACCCAAACGCGTACGCCATCATCGGCGACTACATTAAAGCGGTAGCGTGCATCATCAAAGTCTATCTCGCGTGTCCAGCGAGCCGAGAAGTTATCGTCATCAATGCGCGAATCAGGCGAGCCAGTACCCCAGTCGAAATCAATCTCTTTGTCGTTGCGTACCACATCCGGGTCACCATCTAACCCGCGATTGTCCCAATACTCACCCTTCCAGTCTGGGAAGTCGTCAGGCTGATCGCCACTGACCCGCTCCCACCAGAACTTGGCAACTGCGCGGTCTCTATCCTCATAGTATTCCACACGCAAGCGCCGCGTACCTGAATTCACGTAAATATCGCGGGTCACTTCACGTGCACTGCCATTGTGCCAGTTGTCAATAATTAAGTGATCATCAAGATAGACACGCATCCCATCGTCCATGGTCGCATGGAAGCGATAGGTACCCGCATCAAAGTGAAGGTCGCGCGTCCAGCGCACTGAGAAGCGATCCGACGGGAAATTGCTAGCAGGGCTGCCAGTTCCCCAGTCAAAATCAATGCCAGAGTCATTGCGCACAAAGTCCGGTGCCCCACGTAGTTCGGCATTGGAGAAGTACTCGCCGCGCCATTGTGGGTAGGTGTTGCCGTCTACAGGCTCCCACCAGACGCGCACCTTGGCTATCTGCGATGCTTCGTAATATTCGACACGAACCTGTACCGAGCCAGACTGTACCCGCTTGACAGCAGAATAAGTCTGCCCCGACGAATCATGCCACTGGTCAATGATCAAGTCGCCATCAACCCAAACGCGCACACCATCGTCTGCTGTTGCATAGAAACGGTAATTTCCTTCCGCAAGGAAGAAGGAACGCACCCAACGCACAGAGAAGTTGTCCTCAGGAATCCCTTGTGCTGGTGATCCATAGCCCCAATCGAAATTGATGTCTCGATCATCACGCACCAATCTAGGATCGCCGTTTAGATTGCGATTGGTATAGTACTCCCCACGCCATCCAGCGCCCTGTGGGGGACGTACGGAGGTAGGTCGCGGGGTGGGACGATCCGGTTGTGTAGGTGGTTTGGGTGAAGGAACCACGGGCGCAATCCCGGTGTAATCGGTATAGGCGCGTGCACACCAGCCCTCTGTCCCATCACGCAGGCGAACAAAGAGCCATGCCCCGCTGTTATTTTGGCCCAACACAACAAACTCTGTGCCACGGGGAATGGAGCGAATCACCGGAAACACCGTGGATGGCCCCGAACGCACATTAAGCGCACTGCTCACCACAACGCCTATATTTTGGGGACGGGACGAGGGAGCCCTGGTGGGTGTCTTGGTCGGTGCGGCTTGTCCAGCTCTTGTAGCAGTCGCCTGTGGAACAGGGGTTGCGGTGGCTGCCGAGGCTGTCGGCGTGACCGTGGTTGGCGTCACCACAGTAGTTGGTGTTACTACGGTGGTTGGTGCTGCCGTAGGTGACGGCGCTTCTAATACCTCAAACTGTGCAACCGCTCGCGCGCCACTATCCAATGAATAGGCTTCCAC
>CAMPHP010000195.1 GCA_946885925.1 uncultured Litorilinea sp. | reverse complement strand
TGTGAAGGTTGCCGCCGAAGTTCTTGCGAATAGGATAGGTATCCCAATTGACACTGTTCCGCTTACGCCATATGCTGACTACGAGGAGGTTATACGTCGCTATGGGCGGGCACGTATTCACATTGGTCTGAGTGTTTCCGATGGCATCAGCCAATCGTTGCTTGAGGCGATGATGATGGGGGCATTTCCCATCCAATCTTGCACTGCTTGCGCTGATGAATGGATTGAAGATGGTGAGAGCGGTTTTATCGTTCCGCCTGAAGATCCACATATCATTGCCGAAGCAATTCGTCGTGCCATTACCGACGATGCACTCGTTGATCGGGCAGCGCAAATCAACGCCAAAACAGTGCAGAAGCGTCTAGCCTATGCAGATATAAAGGAGAAGGTCGTGGATATGTACAAATCGGTGTACGCGGCTTTGTAATGCATAGGTATGAGCAAGCCAAGCCAGCGAAAAATCTAGAGAAAAATCATGCTGCATGGGTGTGAAACGCTTGTTTGGCGATGAATCCACACAACTCGTTAAATAGCTGATAGACGACTTGGAAGATAATAAAGAAGATAATAAATAAGTATGGAGACCTTAACACCGGCAGTTACCGTTATTATTCCTGTGTACAATGGTGAAAATTATCTAGCTGAAGCAATCGACAGCGTACTCAATCAAACGTGCCAAGACTACAACGTGCTCGTTGTTGATGATGGCTCGACGGACGGCACATGGGCCATTGTGGAGCGCTACATGGTTGATCATCCCGGTGTTGTGCAGGGGCTTCGCAAGGAAAATGGCGGGACGGCCACAGCCCTCAATATGGGCATCCGCGCAGCGCAAAGCAAATATATCGCGTGGTTGAGCCATGATGACCGTTTTGTCCCGCACAAGCTTGAGACCCAACTACGTGTACTACGTGAGCAGCCGGAGGCAGTAGGTGTGTATAGTGATTACGCCTATATCAATGCTGCAAGCGATTATATCGGTCGGGCTATTGCTGTGACGTATCCGCCAGCCCATATGATGCGCCATCTACTGCAATTCGTTTTCATTAATGGTAGCACTCTCGTGGTCGAACGCCGATGCTTGCAGGAGGTAGGGCTATTTGATGAAACTCTGCGCTATTCGCATGATGCGTTGATGTGGCTTTACCTTGTCCAACGTTATCAACTTGCCTATGTGCCTGAAGCCTTGACCGAATACCGTCTGCACCCAGAACAGGCGACATTTGCAAGGCCGGAAATTCGGCGAGATAGCTGGCTGTGGTTGAAAAAGGCAACCGAGCAGTTTACGGTGGAGCAGATTTTTCCAGAATTAAATGGACCGGGTATCACAAATGCAGATAGAGCAGCGGCGTATATCTATTTGGGTGATGTCTTTTTACACTGTGTCATGCATCCACGACTCAGTCTACGACAGTATTGGCTGGCATGGTCTGTCTGGCCGAATCTCAAGAATCCTGTATTGCGTAAGGTAGTTCGGGCAGTGCGGGCTATACGCCAGCATGTTGTCAAACAGCTACGCCAAGGACGACGCGGCGTCACTTCATTCCCGCAATGGGATAAGCCAGTCACTATGCATTTTCGCCATGCTAGTGAGAGAGTAAGTGACTTAGAGCTTCAATCTTTGAAGAAAGTCTGATTAAACTTCTCTTTATTATTGCCCCAAAATAGATCCCACAAAATCGAGTGCGCCATTTAGGAAACTGCGTATGTCAAGGGCGCGCTTGCCCGCTGGCTGGACAGTATGCAGCACCAAGAGTCCTGCGCCTGTACCCACGGCTGGGCCTTCTGGTGTTGCTACCACGTGCCCCGGTGCAGCTGCTCCTTCTCTTACCGCAGCTTTCCAGATCTTAAAGGGTTCGCCACGCCAAGTGGTGTAGGCGCTAGGCCAGGGCGTGTAGGCGCGTGTCATACGCTCGATGTATGCAGCGGGCTGAGTCCAATCAATCTGTCCATCTTCTTTTTTAATAAGCGAGCAGACAGAGGGTTCGCCCGGGAGCTGGTCTTGGGGGATGGGGGTGATTTCTCCTGCCAGCCAGCGGGGCAGCGTCGTCACCAAAAGCTCTGCGCCTTGCGAGGCAAGACGTTCGGAGAGGCTTGCTGTGGTGTCGCCGCTGCGGATGGTCTGCTTTGCCTGGGCGAGCACAGGGCCGGTGTCCATGCCCTGGTCCATGAGCATAATCGAGACGCCTGTGGTGCCAAGTCCATCGAGAATGGCTGCGGCGATCGGTGATGCGCCCCGATAGGCTGGGAGCAGGCTGGCATGAACGTTGATTGCTCCATGTGTAGGCAAAGCCAGAACGGCGCGGGGTAAGATGAGGCCATAGGCCGCAACGACGAGAAGATCGGGCGCTAGTGCAGCCAGCGCGGCGACGGCATCGGGCTGTTTGCGAAAGCTCGTGGGTTGAAGGACAGGCAGGCCATAGCGTTCGGCCTGTTCCTTGACCGGGCTAGCAACCACTTTCTTGCCACGCCCGGCGGGACGGTCGGGCTGGGTAACAACAGCAACCAGTTCCCATCCCTGTTCGGGTGCATGGTTGTGTAGGGCGGTAAGTGAGGGGACAGCGAATTCGGGCGTCCCCATAAAGATAATACGGACTGGGGTCATTGCATGTACCTCGAGTTAGCTACCTGACATCCTCTACGGAGAGGCCCAAGAGGGAATTGGCGTTGAAGAGGCCGAAGGCGTTGGCGTAGGCATCTATGGATAGCGCGATGCGTTGTACGACGGCTTGGTGGGGATCGGGCAGGATGGGCGAGAGGTTGGCGTAGAGCTGCTCTCGTGCCGCTTGCACTTGGGTATCAGTCCATACGTAGCGTGCGCCCGTCTGCACCAGCCATGTACGTCGCGCCGCGGGTAGCTCGGCAAAGGCGAGGGTGCGCTCCTCGGGTTGCAGCCACTTTTGCCAGCGGTTGGAGCGGTAGACTGCATCCTCTAGGGCTTCGAGTAGCTGTGAGGGCCGGGTGGTGGGGGTGCTTACACAGAGCGCGCGTTCCTTGGCGACCAATGCCTCTAGCGCATTGTACTCAACGGTTGTAAACTCTGGCCCCACATTGGCCCCACCCATGCCTGCTTCGGGATAGGCTTCGGGATTGGCGACCCAGTCAGTGTAATGCCCTTTGATTAAGGAGCCATAGGGCATTACCAGGTCATGGAGCTGGCTGGCGACCGCTGGATCAAAGTCGGTGGTGTGGAGGTCGGTACCGACTTTGCCGACAATAAAGCAAGGCCATGCATGGAGCAGACTCCGGCTGGATAATCCATCGCGCAGCCCTTGTAAAAAGATCGTAAAATTCTCTAGATCGACCAGCCCGCCATGCACTTCCTCGGTGCCTACTTCATAGGCTACAGGCGGCAGGCCCAAGCGGGTGCGATGTGCTTCGGCAAAGGCAATTAGCTCTAAGGTGCGCTCCACCACCAATGAGATGGGCACAGGGGTATCGGCGGGTTGGGTGCGGTCTACGGTGGGGTCAATGTGGAGCAGGGCATAGCCCGCTTCGAGACACGCGGCCAAGCTCGCCTTGACTTCATTCATGGTCGCTTCCAGACCAAGACCCGCGGTTGTGTGGGCATCCTTGAGCCACGGTCCACCGTGATCCAAACAGGGGTAGAGTGCTTCTGCCTGGTATTGCGCCCCAAAATGGTTTAGCCGTTCGACAAAGGTGGCAGGTGTCCAGCCTGTGTAGCCGCCATCGCGATCTACCTGGTTGAGCGTGGCGGCAAAGAGCATAGGCATGTTGTTGGCTGCGGCAGCCTGCACAGCGGCTTCTAGCACCGCTTCCGAATTGGGGCAGACTGCTAGGAGTGTCACTTGGGCTTGATCGCTGGTACGCAGGTCAATGAGGGATTGGACAAGCTTGGTAAGCGGTGGAATAGAGGCGTTCATTAGGCTCCTCGCAGCTCGATCAGTGCTTGTGCTTGGGCTAGGGTCGGTTGGGCAGTTGTGCCACCAGCGGCTTGCGTAGAGAGAGCACCACAGGCACAACCAAGAGTCAATGCGCGGCTTAGTTCCCAATCTTGGAGAAGTCCATAAAGGAAGCCAGCGTTGAAACTGTCTCCTGCGCCTGTCGTGTCCACGACTTTTAAGGGGAAGCCAGGGTCGTGTGCTCTCTGCCCTCCCTGGCGACAGATGGCCCCATTCGGACCCAGTTTGATCGCAACCACTGGAATTGTCGCCGCCAAGATGTCGAGTGCTTCTTGTGCGCTCTGCGCGCCTGTGATGGCGAGAGCTTCTTGCTCGTTGGGTAAGAAGATATCTGTTTGCTTCAAGAGCGCTGGCAACCCATCGTTCCATCGCTCGGTCGGATCCCAGTTGGTGTCCACTGAGACCGTGACACCATTGGCGCGTGCTTTTGTTAAAAGCGCAGCCAGCCCTGGGCGCAGATTATGTTGGAGAAAAAAACTTGTGATGTGAATGTGGCGGCTTTGGGCGAGTAGAGCGGGGTTCACCTGTTCGGCGCGCAGTGCATCAATAGCCCCCAAATGGGTGAGAATGGCACGGTCGTCGGGAACGTTTAGGATGACGCTCAACCCGGTCTTGAGGTTGGGATCAATGATGACACCGCGCGTGTCAATGCGTCGTTGGTGAAGCCGGTCGAGCATAAAGCGGCCAAAGGTATCTTCGCCCACAACACCGCAATAGGCCACGCGCAAGCCAAGTTGTGCGGCCCCCATCGCGAAGATAGTGCCAGAACCACCAACCGTTAACGTGGCATCATCGACGATCTTCTCGGCCTGGCCGAAGATGGGCCGGGCGTCTTGACCCAGGATGAGATCCACGTTGATCTCGCCAATCGTCAAAATGTCAAACAGAGGGGCAGAAGCGTGCATAGGCAAACAATCTAGACTAGGTTATCTCATGCCACTTGGGCTATAACCCTGGACGAGCCAGGGGATAGATCCTGCGCGACTGAGACCGGAGGCGTTGACAATGGTGCAGGCTTCACGCATAATCGTGCGCAAATGTGCGTATATGTGAGTATACCATTTCCATTTGCTTGAGCCACATCCAAAAGAGATGTCCAAAAGAGAGAGTGAACTATGGAGACTCGACAAGAAACCCGCGGACAATATACGCTTAGTGAGATTGTTGGACAGCCTGATGGATGGGCTGCCGCATATAAGCGGCTCGTTGGGCGGCGCGATGAGATATTGGCTGCGTGGGGGAAGGTCCAGCCCCAACAGATCATTGTAACGGGCTGTGGCTCGACCAACTATCTGTCTCAAACGGCAGCACCGCTTCTGCAAAGTCTGACAGGTATTCCGGCTCGCGGTCTACCTGCGTCGGAGATTGCGCTTTTCCCCGACCAAACACTCTACCGGCCTGACCAGACACTCTTACTGGCGATTTCCCGCTCTGGCACAACGACCGAGACTGCGGCGGCGATGGATCGCTTCCGCCAACTAGGGGGCAAGGCGGTTTGGGGAATTACCTGCTATCCGGGTACGCCTGTCGAGCAGGAGAGTGATTTTGTCCTGCTCACCGATATGGCACAGGAGCGGAGTATTGCCCAGACGCTCTCATTTAGCACCATGCTCTTTACCGCGCAAGGACTGGCTGCCCTTGTGGGAGGGCATGACATTATGCCGCTGGGACAATTGCCCGAAGTATGCGAGCGCTTGATCGAAACGACCTATGGCGTGGCGACGCACTGGGGTACTGAGCCTGGGGTGGAACGTTTCTTCTTCTTGGGGTCAGGCTTTCGCTATGGCGTTGCGTGTGAAGCGATGCTCAAGATGAAGGAGATGTCGATTACCCACAGCGAAGCCTATCATTTCTTGGAGTTTCGCCACGGCCCCAAGGCGTTGGTGGATGAGCACGCGATGGTCGTGGGCATGATGGGTGCGGATAGCTTTGTGCATGAGAATGCGGTCATGACGGAGATGGGGGAAATGGGGGGAAAGACGCTGGCATTGGCACCGGGCAAGACCAATGCCGGGCAAGTCACAGTGCACCTGCCCGACAATCTGCCCGCGTGGACAATGCCTGTACTCTATCTGCCCGTGGTACAGAGCATGGCCCATGCGCGAGCCATGGCAAAAGGGTTAGACCCGGATAACCCGCGCAATTTGTCTGCCGTGGTCTTCTTGGATCGGGCTTCCCTGCGTTAGCTCTCTGGCCTATTGCAGCGGAATCGGCTCACCCAGGATGGACGGCAGGGGACGCCGCACCAAGTCCACCAGGGCTGCAAGCAGCGCCGGAGTCTCGCGCGTTTCCGACCAGGCAATTGAACCAGGTGCATAGTCACGCCGGTCAGCCTTGACACCCACGACCTCGATGCCCAGGTTGTCACAGAGCAGCAGCGCGCGTGGGAGATGGAACTCTTGGGTCACCAAGACTGCTTGCTCTACTTGAAAAATATTGGCGGCTCGATAGCAGGAGTCATAGG
>CAMPHP010000194.1 GCA_946885925.1 uncultured Litorilinea sp. | reverse complement strand
GTACAAGCTCGCTCTGGGCTAGCGTAATGCCATTCGTCCAGGTTGCCAGGGGGGTGTCCGGGGCTGGAAGTGGGACACTCCCTGCCTCTGTGACATAAATAGGGGCGAGTACCAGCCGGTCACCAGTCATGTTGCCCTCGCCATCCGTGACTTCGAAGCGCTGATCAATGTCCTCTAAGGGATAGAATCCCACGCTCAAGGTCGCCAGCCCTGGGGTAGCGTCAGCGGGAACGGTGATCAGGTGTGAGTCTGCAAAGATCTCGCCGGGAAGCCATTGCCGCGTCGGATGGCGTCCCTGGTCTGCCACGCCATCGAATTGATAGAGCAGCCGGTTGTCTCCGTCCGCAAGATGGACGAAGAGGGTGGCATGGTCGGGGATGATGGCGTCGGTTGTCCAATAGAGGGTGAGGGGCATTGGCTCACCTGGCGCAATCGTTGCACCGTTGGGGAAATCGGCCCCCACCAAGGTTGGCCCATTGGCAAACGTCGCTGTGATCTGCCGGTCAGGATGCGGGGCTGGGATGGGTTCGGGTAAGCCAAAGCCGCGTGTTAAGGTCTGTGTCTGCCATAAGGCCAGCGCCACCAACACAAGGGTCAGCGCAGTGTGGACGAGCGGTCGCCAGCGTACAGGCGCAAAGCCCTGCCAGCCGATTACCCAGAGCAATGCCAAGCCAGGTGCGCCAATGTGGGCCAGCCGCCCTTGTTCGCCATAGGCAACCGTGCGCGTCCAATACAAAACCGCTGCCGCGGTGCAGCCAGCCCAAAGCAGCGCCAGCGCTACAGTCCAGCCTTTGGCGGCATAGCTCGCACTGTCGCGGCGGATCAAGGCCGGGACTAAGCCCGCTAGCCCGCCGATCATCAGCCAGCGCACCACGCCAAAGTAGGCTGCTGGTGCTATCACCGCCACAAAGACACCCCAGTAAGACCAGATAAGCCAGGGCGCAAACTCAAAGGTTTCAGCCCAAGTTAGAGGCGGCACGCGGTTGAGACCGCCAAAAATTTCGCCAATACGCTGCATGGGGATAGGTTCGCCATAGAGCCAAGCCATGCGACCAAACCACCAGCCCGCCACCAGCAATCCACCCCCCAATGCTAGGAGCAGTGCCTTCCCTGCCGCGGCCCAACCCTGGCGGCGTAGATAGAGCAGCCACAAGATCGCCGCGGGCAATCCGGCAAGAAAGCCGCTGTACTTGGCTAAGGTCGCCAGCCCACCCCACATACCTGCCCAAAACCAGGTGCGCGCGGGTGCATGGCCCAATGCTGCCTCGGCAGCCAACGCCACACAGAGTGCAATTGTCCCTGCCGCCCAGGCATCATTGGTCACGACCACAGAGAGGAACAAGAAGATGGGGTTGAAGCCGACAATGGCAGCAGTTGCCAGGGCAAAACTCCACTGTTGGGGAACGAGCGCGCGCCCTAAGCGCCAGGTTGCATAGACAGTCAGCAACCCACCCAACATCGAAACCAGCGAAGCTACGGTAATCGGCAGCACAGCAACCGGCGCGGCAACGGGATCCTCAGCAGGCAGCATGAGCATCTGGCGCAGGCTCATGCTCTTGTCAAAATAAGGATTGACACTCGCCACGGTCAGTTCCCACGTTGGCTCGGCAGGCCAGGGCGAGATCGCCAGCGCAGTCAAAGCGTGATAGAGCAGTGGCTGGGAGATTAGTTCATAGGATGCGGCTAACGTTTCGCGCTCTAGCAGGGGCAACTCGCCGGTGGCGCGCAGATGCACGGCAGCGAGATAATGAGCGTCGGCGTCAAAGCCTTCTAAGGGGGGGACGATGCGACTGTAGAGTGCCAGCAGTAGCGCAGTACCCACCAGCAACCCAATGAGCGCAAGCCGTTCAGCGCGCCAGATAGAGCCGTTCATGCGCCTCGGCAATTCCTTCCCAGGTGAACGCAGCGCTGGCAGCGCGCGCATTTTGTCGCAATGTCGCCATCTTCCTTGGATTGCGCACCAAATCAAGCAGCGCCGTTGCAGATGCTTCCGCATCTTGCGGCGGCACATAAAGCAGATCACGACCGCCGACCAGTTCGGGTATGGGGCCTGTGGGTGTGGTCGTGATGATGGCGCAGCCATGCGCTAGTCCTGCCATCAGCGTTCCCCGGCGCAAACTAGCTCCATCCAGATAGGGCATAAAGAGAAGATCACAGGCAGCGAGATCAGCGCTGACCTCTGCATCAAGCTGATGGCCTGTCCAAGTGACCCGAGCTGCTAGCCCGTGGGCATGGATCGCCGCCTTCACCTCTTGTAGATAGGCGTAGTTGCTGGGGTCGCTGGCCCCCACTTGTTCACCGATCATCAACAACTGAATAGTTGGTAGTTCAGGCAGCAGCCGCGCGATGGTATCAACCAGCACCAGCCCGCCCTTACTGCGGTAGAGAAAGCCAACGTAGCCCACCACACTCTCGTCATTGTCATAGCCGCGCTCGGCTCGGCGCGCTTGCCGCTCGGCAGGGGTGAGGATACGCGCCTGGATATTGCTGCCGATGGGAATGGTGGCGAGGCGGCGCGCGATCTTTGCCAGATGTTGCTCGTCACCCGCATTGGTGGCAATGGTCAAATCGCATGTTACCGCGGGGCGATCTGTTACCCAGCGTCGCAGCCGCTCTCCTGCCTTTGGAAAGAGATAAGGCACCAGAATGTCGTGATAGGTCCAGGCAACGCGTAGACCCTGGCGCTGCCACCAGCAGGGTGCAAGGTTAATGGCGGGATGCATCTGGAAGGCTGCTGTCTGGTATTGTACATGCAGCCAATCGGCCCCTGTCTCTCTTGCCCAATGCACGCCATCACGTAGAAGGTTCCAGCCCCAACGTTTCATCACAGGGTAGACCGTCACAGGCGTTGAGCGTGGCGGCACAGACTTAGCCCCAGGGCTGGTTAGCACACTCACCTGCCAGCCGCGATCGACCAATGCCGCCGCTAATTCTGCGGTATAGGCTCCGACACCACCGGCCATCGGTGGATATTCGCCTGTGATGAACAGGATGTGTCCAGGTTGTTGGGAGATAGACGGAGTTGCACTCATTGCAGAAAAGTCATTGGGTCAGGGCCATTTCAAGGGTATACCCGCGGAAGTTCAATTCTTGGAAGCCCTGCTGAACGAGCAGATTGAGCGCGGCGTGATGCTGTTGGGCAAGATGGACGATCATCTGGGCATCACCTTGGTGGGTGGCGTCGTTGATGGCGCGGCGCATTAACCATTTGCCAATGTCCTTGTGCCGCCAGTCGGGGTCAACATAGAGATCCACCAGGCGCGCAATGGGCATGATCCCCTCTTCACCCTCAATCGGAAGCCGCACGACGCGCGCCCGCGCCACCATCTCGACGCGACGGTAGTAGACTTCATAGCGGCGGCTGCCCCAATCACCCCGGTAGACCAAACTTAGGTCGGCCATTGGCGTTACTTCTTCGATTGGCTTGTTTAAGCGGCGCACAAAGCAATAATAGCGCGCACGCAGCAGAAATCCCACGCTCGTTAAGACGCGTACCAAGTCTCCCCAGTCGCCAGGAAGAATTCCCGCACCAGCCTGAAAAGAAGGATAGCCGGTACTGATATGAAACGCCTTGACATAAGCCACGCCAGTTTCTTGCCAAAAGCGTTGGGCCTCTGCAAAGAGCGCGTCTGCCACAGGCTTTACTAATTCGCCGCGGTCGGGCAGGGCCAGAAAGCGGATCAAGCCATCAGGATGATAGTCGGGTATATCGTGGCTGTCGGCATCCAGTCCCACCGCGGCATCCAGGAAGCCGACTAATTGCCCCGCGCGCCATGCACCCAAGTGCCTGTGTTTCTGCCAGCGTACGGAGTAAAGCGAGGGCGGTTGCTCGGTGAGAACCTCCTGGCGTATATGCTCCATGTTGACGATTGTGCTGTAAGGAGCAGCGGCAATGCGCGGGCCAATTAAGCGGGTCAACGCGCCACCCGCGGCCTCATCCAGCGCACTGACGGTGATAGGCTGTGTGTTGTCACTCATGAACGCACCTGGGCCGTTAGCATAGCCAGTAATTCATCGTGTTTGTCCACCGCTGGGAGGTGCAGTGTGCGGATCTCGTCTATATCAACGATGCCTGTATCCATGCGCGGATGATAGAGCACCACGATAGATTTTAGCCCGCGCCCCGTTTCATGGACGCCACTGATCTGACGGAACTCCACGACACGCGGAGCCGCCAATGGCGTGTGGAGGCGCAGCCGGTCTGCATCAATCTCAATGCGGCTTGCCATGAGCTGTGCATAGTGCACTGTCATCCAGAGCGCGATCGCCATAAAAAAGAGCGTACCCCAGTCCAATCCGGCACGCAGTTGCCAGCCAAAGAGCAGGATCAAAAGCACACAGAGGGCGGCTATGAACCAGTAGAGGGGTTGGGCGCGAAAAGTCACAGGATAGGTCACAGAATAATTCACAGATAATTCACGGGCTAAGTCACTGTTGCTTCTGCACGGCTAGGTGGGCAAAGCGGCGGGAGACTTGCCAAGGAGCAACGACGGGTGACATAGCCTGCTGCCAGTTTTCCACATCGCGCCAGTGGCGATGGATCTCGCGGCGCTTGCGCCAAAAGCGGCGCACCTCACGCAATCCTGCCATGCGCCCCTGCCACGCTACTAGATCATGTTGGGTCGCTGCTCCATAGCTGGCTGCCATGCCATCATAGGCCAACAGGAATGGCAGATTGCGCGTAAACCAGGGGTCGGGATAGTTCTTGACCAACAACCAGACCTTGTTGCGCCCCAACAAAAAGCGTTTACGTGGGGAGGTATGGCCCAGGGTAGCGGAATGGTCGTGGAGCACGCGCGCTTGGGGCTGCAAAAAGCAGCGCCATCCTGCCAGCCGCGCCCGCCACGCCAAGTCTACATCCTCCATGTAGGCAAAGAAATCTTCATCAAAACCACCGATCTCCTCCAACATAGCACGCGCATAGAGTGCTGCGCCGCCGCTCGGCCCAAAGACCGCCACAGGCTGCTCTTCGTTGACTTGATCTAGTTGCCCTCCGCGCCAATCCCAGACGATTCCCATCCAGTCCACGGCAATGCCTGCCGAATCGATTTGTTCGGGATGGGCGGCGCGCAACATTTTGGAGGCAACCATGCCAACATTGGGCGCACTTGTCGCAGTCGTGACTAACATTTCGAGCCACTGGGGTTCAGGCCGCGTGTCATTGTTGAGCAGTACCAGCCAGTGCCCGGTCGCTGTTGCAATGCCTTGGTTGCACGCCGGAGCAAAGCCTCGATTGCTCTCATTGCGAATGACGCGCAAGGGCATGGCGTGTCGCTGCGCCAACTGCTCGATGTTGGCAACAGAGCCATCGCTGGAGCCATTATCCACAAAGACAATCTCAAAGTCGCGTAAGGTCTGCTCTGCCAGGTGGGCAACGAGCGTTTTCAGGTGGTGGCTGCCATTGAAGTTGGGAACAATAATGCTGGCTATGTGTGTCCTTGTCACCATATGATGCTCATGCTCTGCCCCATGCCTCATGATTCAATGCTTTCCATAGCATCTACCTAACTGGCGTGGAGGAAAACCGAACCGAATTGCGAGGACTAAGTTTACCAGCATTGGGCCGGTTTCGCATCATAGCCACATGGCCTGGGGCTTTGGTTTGATCTTTGGGGAGCAAGTATAATCTTCCGGTAACAATATCACCCCAAGGAGTCTGCAACGAGGGGTTCTCTCCTATGGCTGGCGGAGTAGCAGGGGGATTCCTCCCAATGGTCGGAATGAGAGTGCAAGGCAAAAGGGATGGCATCAAGGTGATTCGCAGGGTTGGTTCGTGTGGCGGGCTATGCAGAGTGGAATGAGTGACATAACGAATTCGACACCCCCGATTCTAGCCGTGGTTGTTTTGAATTGGAACGCGGCGGCGGATACGCTGGCCTGTCTTGCCCAGGTGGCGGAGTGGCAGTGTGTAACGCCGCGGGTGTGGGTGGTGGATAATGCTTCACAGCCCGCTGACCTCAAGGTGTTGGATGAAGGGCTTGCTAAGCTTTCGATTCATTGCATTTTGCTTGAAAATGAGACAAATCTAGGCTTTGCAGGCGGTACAAATTGCGGGTTGCGGGCGGCACTGGCTGCGGGCGATTGGCCTGTTTTGCTGCTCAACAATGATGCGCGTATTGAAGATGCAGATTTGCACGCGTTGCTCTCAACCCTCAATGAGTATCCCAAGGCTGGCTGGGTAGGGCCGCTGCTTTATCACGGGGGCGTGCTGCATAGCGTGGGGCGGCGCAATCCTGTTCTCCACCACAATACTTTGATTACGACCGTGCCCGAGAGGCCTATCTTGCCTGTAGATTTTATCTCTGGCTCTGTCGCATTGGTGCGTGCCGAGGTGCTGCGCGAGGTGGGACGGTTGGATGAAGATTACTTCTTTAACACCGAAGTCGCTGACCACTGCCACC
>CAMPHP010000193.1 GCA_946885925.1 uncultured Litorilinea sp. | reverse complement strand
CCGCAAAGCAGTGACACTGCCCATTATCGGTCTGTATAAGGAGGATATTCCAGGGTATCCTGTCTATATCACGCCGACGCTGCGGCATGCGCTGGAGATCGCTGAGGCGGGCGCAGATGTGATTGCAATTGACGCCACTGCGCGTTCACGTCCTGAGCCTGGCACATTGGCGGATTTTATTACGCGTATCCATGCCCAAACGGGATTGCCTGTACTCGCTGATATTTCTACGTTGGCGGAGGGTGTTGCTGCGGTTGAGGCGGGTGCTGACTTGGTCTCCACGACGATGTCGGGCTATACGGATGAGTCACCTGTGCAGCGCGAGCCTGATTTGGAACTTGTGGCAACGTTGAGCCGTGCGGTCTCTGTGCCTGTTCTGGCAGAAGGACGCTATCGCACGCCACAGCAAGCGTCAAATGCTCTGGCTGTGGGGGCTTTGGCGGTTGTGGTGGGGGGAGCAATCACGCGTCCCCAAGAGATTACCCGTTTCTTTGTCGAGGAATTGGAACATTCAACCTATCACGTAGGTTGAAGCCGCGAGGAGTGGCTTCCAGGAAGGTGGTTTGTTGATTGCGTCTCATTTAGGACGAAAAGTAGCCTTGTCATTCCGCGCCCTAGGGCGGGAGCTCATTGGGCGCGGAATGACGGCACCGGTCATTTTGAGTAAACTTAGCGTGCGCCACAGGCTTGCAGTGATGCTTGCATGTGGCCGCGTGATTCAGCGGCGATGGTGCAGCATTGCTCCAAGCTGTACTCTTTGGCTCCAATGATCTCCAAGTCGAGCGGGCCAGTGTAGCCGCCCTCATGGAGCACACGCACATAACCTACTAGATCAATATCCCCGCGGCCATTGGCCTGCATTTCGGGCTTGCCTGGTCCTTGCTGGCGACCTTTGCAGTCGCGAATGTGGACATGCTTGACACGCGAGATGACCGCGGCGATGGCCTCAACCGGATTCTCGTTGGCACGGTAGATATGGGAGGGATCCATGTCAATGCCAAAGTTGGGCGAAGAGAT
Source organism: uncultured Litorilinea sp. (assembly GCA_946885925.1). The sequence continues at coordinate 5,395 of CAMPHP010000193.1, read as the reverse complement.
CGCCTTCATCACCTCCAGAGTCGTCGGCGTATTGTAGACGCTGTGTCCTACATGAGCCTTGACACAGAGGGTGATGCCATAGCGCTCTGCCATCGTGACCAATTCGCCCAAATCATTGATGGTCTGTTCCAGACTGCCTGGTTCGCCACTCTTGCCACCAGGGCCACAGTTGATGATGGGAATGCCAAGCTCGGTGGCAGCTTGCATAGCGAGTTCCATCTTAGCCGGATCGCGCGAAGGCTGCTCCATTGCCAGCAACTCCAAGTTGTAGCTCTGGGCAAGCTGCTTGATGGTGGGGGTGATCTCGCGCCAGCGATCCAGTACCAAATGCTCGCTCATGCCGTCAATGGCGGAGACCTCGATGCCGTCATAGCCAGCGAGGGCGATGTGCTTAAAAGCTGTTTCTAGATCATAGCCGCCAAAGAGAACGGAATTTGCACCGAGTTTCATCAACTATCTCCTTTAGTCACAGTGTTTTGATCACAGTGTCTTTTGTCGCATTAGGCAGGTGCGTCGGGAAAGCGCACGCCCAATTTGATAATCTCATGGGGGGTGAGGGCGATTTTCGGATAGACCTCTGGAAGATCCTCAAAATCAACAATTGGTTGAATAATCGGTGTCGTGAGAAGCTGACCCGACGCGAGATACCGCCAGGCAACATCAAAGATGCGGTCCTCATTCCAGTTTGGATAGTCTGGATTTGGCTCGCTGCACGCCCTTGAGAAAACAATGCGAGGGCGGTTCATGTGCGCTTCGGCCCCGAAATCCAGACCGCTAGGATAGACACCCGGCCAAGCTCCTGCGACGACTGTGCCCAAATAGGCAACGCCACGCAGCGCAGCATTCAATGCATGGTGGCTACCACTATATTCGATGCAAACATCCGCACCGCGGCCTTCTGTTGATTCCTTGATGACCAAGCCCGTGTCCGTATTGGAAGGATCGATCACTTTATCTGCACCACATTGCAACGCCAACTCGCGGCGAGACGCCAGCGGATCAACGGCAATCACCGGATAGGCCCCGGCAAGCTTTGCCAACTGCACGACAAAGAGGCCAATGGCCCCCATGCCAAAGACCGCCACAGCATCACCAATTCGTACGTTGCCATCGCGCAGAGCACCCAGCGCAAACTCGACCGGATCTAGACAGCAAGCTGCTTGCCAGGATACACCTGGAGGCAAACGGCGCACGGTCTCGGGCCAGACATGCTCCTGAGCGAATGAGCCATAACCAAAAACTAGATCGCCAACTGCGTGGCGAGTCACCTCGCTACCGACTTCAATCACTTCGCCAACAATAATGTTGCCGAGCCTGACCGGGAAAGTGACACCCGGTAATTCAGGGCGATGGAGGCGGAGCGTTGTATCATAGCCCCCGCGAGTACTTGCCGTACCGTTGAACAGGGACATCTCAGTCCCATGTTTCGCTGCACCGTAATGAGCACGCACTCGAATCTGGTGGGGCATTAATGGCGAATACGGGACTTCGCGCCAGCCAATTTGATTTGGGGCTGGGGCGATTAATTCGGAAATCATCTGTAAATCCTTCATAAAACTCCTAGTTGGCGACGTGTCCAACTATTCAAAATGCGATCACCAGTCTTTTCCATCCATGCGAGTAGCTTTGCTCGCATCTGCTGAAGATCGCGCCGGTAATCATCATTCGTCGCGAGATTGTTTATCTCTCCAGGATCTTCGTCAAGATTATAGAGTTCATCTTCCGCCGTAACATTCCACACGTATTTCCAATGGCGATCACGCACCATACGCTGGCTGAAGAGCCCCAACTGGTTGCCAAAGTACGCTGAAAAGATATCCTCACGCGATGGTGTTGTTAGTTCAGTGATGAGGTTGACACCTGCAAAGCTGCTGGGTGGAGTGATGCCCGCTGCTGTGCAAATGGTGTGCGCCACATCTAGTTCTGAACAAATAAATGTACCACAAATTGTATCTTTTGGCAAGATTTTGGGCCAGCGTACCAGTAAGGGAACGCGCACAAGCTCTTCATACATGACAAAATGTTTGTCGATCAACCCGTGTCCGCCACAGAGATCACCGTGGTCGGCGGTATAGATAACCATCGTATTTTCTGTGAGCCCTAAGCGGTCGAGTTCAGTGAGGATGCGCCCGAGTTGATGGTCAAGCAGGGTGATCTCACCCAGATAGCGACCGACAATCGGTGCCCAATCTGCCCATGTCCACTGGCTGATCCCCCAGGTCTGGCGTTGTTTGTGCTGGATATAGGGCTTGTCCAGCAGCGGATCGGGATAGGAGGGCCAAGGTGGAATGGTGGCGGGCGGGTAGAGCGATGCATAGGGTTCGGGAACTACGTTAGGCAGGTGTGGCTCGCTGGGGTCCCAACGCAAGAAGAATGGGCGTTCCTGTTGCGCTGCTTTGCCCAGAAGTGCAATCGTCTGATCAGCACCCCATGCGAGCGCGGTCTGCTCCGGTGTTACAGAGGGGTCAGTTTCGCCAAAAAAGCCGTTCTGCTTTGGCTTGGGTGGTAATCCTTGGGCTGCGCGCCAGGTGGAGTATTCGGTTTCCGGTATATAGTCATCTGCACCAAAGTGACTGGGTGACAAATGGCGATGGACGTGCCACTTGCCAACATGCCCTATATAGTAATCTGCCTCATGCAGCGCGCCATAGAGCGTGGGTAGCGTCAGGTCGCTGGGTGGGTGAATCTCGCTGTCGGCGTTGGCGATGAAGCCGTGCTGCGAGGGCCAAGTTCCTGTGAGCAAACTGGTACGTGCGGGGGTGCAGACCGGGATAGGTGTGTAGGCATGCGTGTAATAGACCCCTTCCCGGGCCAAGCGGTCCAAGGAAGGCGTCTGGATCAGCGGATGCCCAGCAGCACCCACGCAGTCATAGCGATGTTGGTCGACATGGACAAGAAGGATATTAGGCTGTGACATAGCCATAGTGGGCGAGCTCTGGTGCGAAGAAATCAAAGGAATGGGTTTGATCGTCAAGCTTGTAACGTTCCACGGCGTCGGGGCGCACGACAATGCGACCCAAAGGAATGCCTAAGTACGCTTCTAGACGCGCCAGTGTCGCCTCTTGCTGCAAGACAAAATCCTCAAAGCGCACTTCGATCCAGTTGGCAGGGCGTGGGGTAGCCTTGACCAATTCGTATTGGTATTTCCACGAAATGGCGCGGCGTAAACGCACATCCTCGGTCTCCGGGTAGGAGATGCCAAAGGTGCGTAGATCGTCGGTAATGTGACGGTTGAGGACACAGTCGCGCGGGTCACGAATCCAGAAGATGTACTTGATGCCGGGGAACATGCGGACGATCCAGGGATATACCAGGGTCGTTTCAGGAATTTTCCAACCCACCACAGCATCAGGCGTCTTTTCGTGTTCCTCAAGCACGCTTTTGAGGTAGGAGTGGATGAGTTGCGTAAACTCGTCGGGAATGGGCATGGTGTGTAACTTGCTAAAGTCCCACTTCACTCCCCCCTTCCACTCCACATAACGAGCCAGAACCCGGCAAGCTTCGTACATGTCGCCAGGCGGGATGAGATCGCCGGAGCGGTTGATAGACGCACCCATGTAAACGCCGCTTGCATAGAGCGTATGGGAGATGGCGCGCGTACCAGAATGGCCGCGGCCAATAATCGTGACGAGCGTCATGCTGGCTGTCGCTCCTGCAAGAGTCGATAGAGGCTTTTGCCCAGAATCAATTCTTTATCTTCTGGGGTAACAAAGGTGCAGTGGGTGCGGAAGACTTCAAGCGAGTGCCGGTAGGTCATAAACTGGCGTACGACAGGATAGTCTGAACCCCAACAAAGGCGATCTGGGCCAAAGTTTTCATAGAGCTTACGCACAAGCCAAAGTGTCTCCGAATAGGGGAAGTCCCATTTGACGGTGGCAGCGTAGGCAAAACCAGAGACCTTGACATACATATTGGGGAGTTGGGCACAGCGCAGCACTTCCTGCAGATTGGGGTGGGGCCAGCGTTCGGCAGCTTTGACCATGCCCATGTGGTGGATCAAGATGGGCAGGCTGGGAAAGGCTGCTGCCACCTGGCGCAGAGGGGCCAGGTGGTGAGGGGAACACGAGATGCTGGCGAGCAGGTTGCGTTCGGCGGCAGCGCGAAAGAAGGCCATGCCTTCGTCCGTGAGGAGCCAACTGCCATCGTCCTCGCTTGCCAGGTAATGGGTAAAGCCCACCAGCGAAAAACGATCTGCGGTCTCAATCAGACGGTCGGCTGCCCCTGGTGTGTGATAGGTAGGCCACCAGAAGCAATCCACATCGGCGACTTGATAAAGGCGGTCGGGGAAGCGTTTTACCTGCTCGGCAATATACTCGTTGTTTTCTGGGTTGTGGTCGATGCGCCCACAAACAAACATAGCGCGGTCTACACCACTTTGATCCATTGCAAAGAGTAATTGTTCAATGCGCCCGCGTGATTCCGGGTCGGGTACGGGTGGCTCATAGGGCCAGTAAGTCCAGGCGTGACAATGGCTGTCAATGATCATGGTCCGTCTGCTCCTTAACGTGAACGCGATTGCAGCCGCGCTGCTTGGTTGGGATCGCCAATGTGCATGGTGTCATAAGCCTGTTGTGAACTCTTGAAGGGGCCAACCCCTTCGTGTCCATGCCAGTCTCCCTGGTTATGGATGGGATTGGGCAGGCCTGTTTCGGCTTCGCGTTTGGCAATCCATTGCTCAAGGCGCGCCTTGAGCATGGCGACGACTTCTGGTTCGGACTCTGCCAGGTTGTTGTTTTCGGCAGGATCAGCAATCAGGTTGTAGAGCTCGACCTCTGGCTTGAAGTGGAAATCCGGCTCTAGCGCAATGATAAGCTTCCACTCTGGCGTACGCCAGCCATGCTTGCGCATCCAAGTACACTCGGTGATGTACATTTCAGAGTCAAAGGAAGCCACTTCGCCGCGCACCAACTGCATTAGGCTGCGCCCGTCGAAGCAGATATCCTCGCGCTCGATCTCGGCCAATTCTAAGATCGTGGGAACTAAGTCTTTGTGTTGGTTATAGCCACTGATACGCTTTCTGGCTGGAACGCGACCTGGATAGCGGATCATCAGCGGCACAGTAAGCGTACACTCATAGAGACCGTGGTGGTCGAAGTAGCAGTCATGCTCATAAAGCGTCTCGCCGTGGTCACCATTGACGATGACAATTGTATCTTCAGCCAGCCCCTTGGCCTCTAGCGCCGTAAAGATGGTTTGGATTGCCGCATCCATGTAGGCAACGGCCCCATCATATTGGGCAATCACATAATCTTTGTCGCTAATCCCAGGCGGCATCCAACTGGCAAAGAAGTCGCGGAACGGTTTGAATTCCATGACTGGTTTCATGGAATCATTCTTGGGGTCGGTTTCGTTGCCATGATAGAACATGCGCTCATAGGGGGCCGGTGGTAGATAG
>CAMPHP010000192.1 GCA_946885925.1 uncultured Litorilinea sp. | reverse complement strand
GAGGTATAGCCGCCCTGGCCGTCATGCCCGGAATACTGGGAATCCACCAGAGCCGGGTAGGGTACGATGAAAGCCTGGCTGCCCAGGATCGGCCCGACTTCGAGAAACGGCTGCAGCATAGGCTGCGCTACGGCCGGATCAGGGTTGGCGATCACGATGCTGGCCTGGCCGATGGCCGGATTGCCGCTGCGCGCCGGCACCATGCTCATGAAGCTGGTGAGATCGCGCGGGGCAGACTCGACCGCTGCGCCCCACTGTTCGAGTAATCCAGCCGTGTCGCTCGCATCGAAAACCAACTGTGCCCAGCCAACATTGCCAACCTCATCTACCTCGAACTCAAACGATGTTACGATACCAAAGTTGGCTCCGGCACCCCGAACGGCCCAGAAGAGATCCGGGTTCTCCTCGTCGCTTGCGCGCACCACCGAACCATCCGCAAGCACCATCTCAACCGCGCGCAGATGGTCAATCGTCAGGCCATGCTCGCGCACAAGCCAGCCGATCCCGCCAGCCGTGGCAAGACCACCAACACCCACACCGCCATAATCCCCCGAACTCAGTGCCCATCCATACGGTGCCAGTGCGGCGGCAACGTCCATCCAGCGCGCGCCCGGCTCGATGCGCACGCGGCGCGTCGCCTGGTCGAGCACTTCAATCGTGTTCATCTTGGAGAGATCAATCACAATGCCGCCATCGTTGGTGGAGCGTCCACTGATACCATGCCCGCCACTGCGGATGGCGAGGGGCAGATGCGGGTGGGAACGGGCAAAGGCGAGCGCCTCGATGACCTCATCCGTGTTTTTCACCTGGAAGACGATGCCAGGTGATCCGCCGCGCATGTAGGTTGACTTGACGCGCGAGTAGCCGGAATCTCCTGGTTCTATCACGCTCTTTGCCAGCACCGCCGGCACATTGTCATAGTCGATCCCCTCACGTCGCTTGGCGCGCACGGATGCGCGGCGTATTTCAGGTGTGGAGAACGCCTCTGGAAGTTCACGCTGTACAGCTTGGCGCAATGCCGGAGCAACCTCGAGCGCGAATTGCTCCATGATCCTTGGGTCATCTGCCATGAGAATCAAGGTGCTGACACCGTCATTGACAACAAGCGGGAGAAGGTCTTCTACCCATTGTTGGCTCGGTCCATTGAGGAAACCAGCGCGTGAGGGCGAGAATTGCCCTGAGATGTTAAGAAGCCTGCGAATCTCGCGCGGGTCTCGTCCGGCCTCAAGCGCGGCCTCGTCAATGATCTTGTTGGCGGTCTGCAATTCACCAGGTTTCATATACCCAAGCGAGGGCAGCCAGCCATCTGCCTTGCCACCTACTAAGCGCAGCATGCGCGGTTTGTAGGCTCCTATCCAAATCGGTATGTCGTGTGCTGGCAAAGGGCCAGGCTGCGCACCATCGAGGCGATAGTATTTGCCGTTGAATTGCAGCGGAGCGGGATTGCTGACATCCCACATGGCGCGGATGATGTCAATGGCTTCACTGAGTGCATCAACCGCCTCTCCTGGCGTAAGCCGCCGCCCTCCCATGGCCTCAATTGCATTCCAAAACGCGCCAGCACCGAGCGCAAGGTCTAGCCTCCCGCCGGAGAGCAGGTCAAGACTTGTCGCTGAGCGCGCCAAGACCGCAGGTGATCGCAAGGGCAGATTGAGCACATTGGCGGCAATGTGGATGCGCTCGGTCTGTCCGGCAACCCATGACATGAGCGTCCAGGTATCGAGAAAGGCCGGTTGGTACGGGTGATCTTGAAACGTAACCAGGTCATAGCCTAGCTCTTCGCTGCGTTTCGCCAGCGCAACGACTTTCTCTGGCGCGTTGTTTAGCGGGGTGATAAATGTTCCAAACTTCAATGGGTGACCATAGTTCATGCTTGCAGCCTTCCTTTGGTTGATATGTCAACCAGTATAATGGAAAAGGTTGATTTGTCAATTCTTGCACTGTTTGGTTGATATATCAACAAATTTGCTGCATTGTTGCGTGATCTGCTATACTGGAGCTATGACGAAGCGTGTACTTTCCGATCCACAAGCAGCGGCGTGGAGTAGCTACCAGCGCATGCGCGCGCGCCTGAGCGGGCAGCTCAACCGGGAACTCGCCCGCAAAACTGGATTGTCCGAAGCCGACTTTGAGATATTGGCTGCCCTCACCGAATCGCCAGACCAGCCAGTAAGGGCACTCGCCTTACGTTGTGGTTTGGAATGGGAAAAGAGCCGCCTCTCACACCAACTGCGGCGCATGGAAGCGCGAGGACTCGTCGTGCGAGAGCAGTGCAGCGAGGACAACCGGGGCGCAGTCATCCGCGTAACCGATGCAGGTCGAAAGCTTGCCGCCGAGGCTAGAGAGCACTACGAACAGGCAGTACAGCGCTACGTCATTGATGTGCTAACCCCAGAACAAATTACAGCCCTCGGCACAATTGCCGAGACCGTACTCACCCAACTTGAGGAACCGCATCACGCCTAAGGACTTCTGGACACTAGGCTTGATCTTCGGAGCGATTTTCCTGGTTGTGCTTCTGGTGGTTGGTGTGCCGTGGTTGCTGATAGTCGGCGCATAAGTGCCAGTGGATTGGCACGCAACTTCCGGTAATTCACTTCTCTACCTAACTCATGAACGCAGCATCCCTTTGTAACTTGGGATGCTGCGTTCGTTAGCATATAGGCTGCTTATAGCTTTAGTCGATCCGCTCGATCTCATGGAGCAGGTCGTCAATGCTTTGGTACTGGGTCATGTTTGAGGCGTTGGTGCTGGCAAACTCACTGGTCGGCAACTGCTCCAGGACATTCACAATGTGGTCCGGGGCTTGTTGCTGTTTTGCATATTCGACCAGAGCATTCTTATCGGCAGGGAATTGCATCCCCTCTAAATACTTCTTCACTTCCATCAAACTAATGTGGTTATCGCGACGGTTTGTTACAGAACCATCATCGCGCTGGTCAGTGTCACTGTGCGCTTGAGTATTACCAAATGCTTGGGTATTGATCTGCATACGAAACCTCCTGTACCTTCTTCCAAAGCCGCCGTTGAACCAGCGGCGCACATCTCAATTCGCCCGCCTGGTGGTTCCATCCTACCAATGCCCAACTCCCTTAGCCACACGTCATGATACAGGGACCGGACACAAAAATAGGTACACGGCAGCAAACGAGGGAGAGCAACTGAACTGGGTGGGACGCCGGACACAAATGACGTCGGACACAAATGAGGTCGGGCACAGATAAAGATCTGGTTGCCACATTTCATGCTCCTCTGTTTCCATTTCCGCAATAAGGCTGTGGCATACTGGACAAATTATTCGCAGTAGATGATTTGCGGTGATGCCCCTTGCCGCCTAGCTATGATTGTTTTTTTGCCATGATCAACAGTACTCCTATTGATGCCGCTGAACTCAGTCCCCTGATACGCCGCCAGGGGTTGACCGTGTTGCTAGCCAACAACTTTCTGATGTGGACAGGCTTTATCATGGTGATACCGCTGCTGGCGGTGCACTATGTCGATGATCTGGGCTGGCCCGCAGCGTCCATTGGTCTCGTCCTTGCCGTGCGCCAGTTTACCCAGCAAGGACTCGGCGTCTTTGGCGGCATGATTGCCGACCGCATGGGGGCCAAAGGGCTGATTGCCGCGGGTCTTTTGTTGCGTGCGATTGGCTTTGGCATGATGGCGTGGGCGACGACCTTTCCTGTGCTGCTCGTCAGCGCCATATTCGCTGCGCTAGGGGGTGCGCTCTTCGAGTCACCGGGTCGCGCCGCCACGGTGACGCTCTCCCTACCCGAAGAGCGTGCGCGCTACTTTGCGCTGCAAGGCACAACCAGCAGCATTGGCACCGCATTGGGGCCATTGCTCGGCACATTGCTACTTCGCTATAGTTTTGAAGTCGTGGCGCTTCTCTCTGGCTCCTTTTATGTCATTGCCTTCATCCTGACACTCTTCTGGCTGCCAAAGACCAGCGTGAAACCGAGCGACCAGAATCTTTCGAGCGGCGTACAATTAGCCCTGCGTGACCGCTTCTTTGTAATCTTCACGCTCCTCGGCGCAGGGTTGTGGTTCATGTGGGTGCAGTTTTCGGTAGCAGTCCCGCTGCAAGCCACCGCGCTCAGTGGCACAGCCGATGCCGTCAGTTGGCTCTACATGCTCAATGCAGCCATGAGCATCACGTTACAATACCCGCTGGTGGGGCTGCTCTCGCGCTGGCTCAAGCCGCTGGCCTTGTTGGGGATGGGGATGTTGCTCATGGCCTGTGGGTTGGGCGGCATGGCTTTTGTCAACAGCACCCCCTTGCTGCTTGGGTGCGTAGCCCTCTATGTCAGTGGTTCGCTGCTTGCCATGCCCAGCCAACAGACTGCCTCGGCAGAGTTGGCAAACCCGGTAGCCCTAGGCTCCTATTTTGGGGTGGGCATGTTGGCGCTGGCATTAGGGGGTGGTGTGGGCAACTTTGCCGGAGGCTATCTTTACGATCTGGGCCTCGCGCACAACTGGCCTGCACTCCCTTGGATCACCTTTTTCCTGGTGGGTGCAACAACAGCCACCGGGATACTCTGGCTGAATCGTATCCACAGCCACCGTCCCGCATCACGTGACATGATAGGACAAGAATCAAGAGCATGAATCAGCCATCAAACCGTAAAACGACAGAGGAACTGCGGCAAATCTTGGCAGAGACTAAGACCATTGCCGTTGTGGGGTTATCGGACAGGCCAGAGCGCCCCAGCTATGGCATTGCATCCTACCTGCAAGGGCAGGGGTACCGCATCATTCCGGTAAACCCGAATCTTAGCAAAGTGTTGGGGGAAAAAGCCTATCCGAACCTGCGCGACATTCCTGAGCCGGTTGACGTTGTGGATGTCTTTCGCCGCTCCGAGCATGTACCAGGGGTGGTCGAAGACGCCATTGCCATCGGGGCAAAAGTCATCTGGTTGCAGCTTGGCGTCATTCACGAAGAGGCTGCTGCTCAGGCCGAAGCTGCCGGACTAACGGTTGTGCGAAACAACTGCATGGGAGCTACCCATAGTTCCCTACGCTCAATGGGTAAGTCGTAATGGGTAAGTCGTAAGTACCGGCATACTCCATCAACCCAAAATGTATAACCATCACGGGAAGCAGCGACACAGGAGACGAGGCGAAAAAGGAGTATAAGGTGGGTATAAGTCCAACTCGTCTATCTGATTCACGACGCTATGCTGAGAAGGAGATGGTGGTATGACAAAGTATGGAAGATGGCTTCGCTTTGGTTATTTCCCAATCCCAACCGCGGCAGATCCAACAGAGCCGATACGTCTGGCAGAACTTGCCGAGGCACTGGGACTGGAATACCTCGGGGTGCAAGACCATCCCTACAATCCAGGCCTGCAAGACACCTGGACGCTGCTGACCGCCATCGCCATGAGAACATCGAACATTACGCTCTTCACCGATGTTGCCAACCTACCGCTGCGCCCTCCGGCGATGCTGGCGAAGGCAGCGGCTACGCTTGACCTCCTGACCGAGGGCCGCGTGGAACTCGGTCTTGGCGCGGGGAGTTTTTGGGGGCCGATCACGGCAATGGGCGGCCCCCATCGCACTGGCGGTGAAGCCGTGGCCGCGCTGGAAGAGGCGATCCACGTCATGCGCCTCATGTGGAGCGGTGAGCGGTCTGTCCGCTTCGACGGTCAGTTCTACCAGCTTGCCGGTGTGCATCCTGGCCCGGCTCCCAGCCATCCCATCAATATTTGGTTAGGCGTCAACAAGCCTCGCGCCTTGGAATTAACGGGGCGTCTTGCTGATGGTTGGATTCCTGCCATGTTCCCCACTTTACAGCCAAGTGACCTTGTGCCAATGAGTGAGCGCGTCGATGAAGCAGCCAGGGCGGCTGGACGTGATCCGGCTGACATCCAACGCATCTGGAACATATCCGGAACGATCCGCAACCGTGACACGGGAAAGCTCTTTGACGGCACGGCGAGAGCGTGGGCAGAGACACTTGCTGATTTGGCTGTCAATGTTGGCATTGACACCTTCCTGTTGGTGGAGGGAGAGAATGCCGAAGATCAGCTGCGAAGGTTCGCCCTTGAGGTTGTGCCTTATACGAGGGAACTTGTGACGGGGATACCCGGGGTAGTGCCCGCAGATGGATTGGCCTTTGCATACCAGGGAGCGCAAGCATCCGGTGCAACCCCGTTGGAAGAGGAGATTTGCGATATCGATATAGTTGACGAAGCATCAATGGAGTCATTTCCCGCCAGTGACCCCCCTGCTTCTAACACAGTTGCCTAGAGAGAACGACAAGTTCACCCGCGGCCACACGTGCTGGCTGGCCGCGGAAAGGGCCAGCCGTCCAGATCGTCCGCGGCATTGCCGGTCGCATCCCCGCGCCGCTCACCCTTGACAGGCGTATAGGATGAAGCGGCGTGGCGAACAGCACAGTGAAAATAGTGCTG
>CAMPHP010000191.1 GCA_946885925.1 uncultured Litorilinea sp. | reverse complement strand
ATCTGGGGCAATGGCTTTACCGCTTTCATCTGAGCCGGCGCAAGGCTGAATTGGCCTCTGCGGACCTGAGTTATCTGAACTTGCGGGGGGCGAACCTGCGTAAAGCCAATCTGCGCGAGGCAAATCTGCGCCGCTGTGACCTGACTGGCGCGGACATCGCCGGTGCGGATTTGAGCGGGGCGGACTTAACCGATGCACGAGTCACCCCAGAACAACTGGCCCAGGCTGCCTCGCTTGCCGGGGCGACCCTACCCGACGGAACCATCCAGATATGAGCGTGCATGTAAAACAACCGTAGCGCTCGTCCTGCATTTTGATTACATATAACACGAGAGATGGCTGCAGAACCATTGATTAGCCTGCAGCAGATAGATATATTCCCAAGACTAATTCAAACACAAGTCTATAGGTGCTTTAGCTGCACCTATAGACTTGCGGCAAAAGACAATCTATTCGACTGGTTGCCCTTGCACATCTACGACAATCACGTCACCCAGATCTGCCAATTGGGGCCGGATCACCTCTGCATTGCCCACCACAACAATAATGGGTTGTTCAGCTTCCAGATATTGCTGGGCAGCTTGCTGCACCTCCTCTGCGGTGACAGCCTCAATGTTGGCGATGTACTCGCTTGCGGTTTCCCACGGCAGACCAAGTAGATAGTTCGTTGCCAAGAGATTGGCAAAGGTAGCGGGCACTGCCGAATCCAACAGATAATAGCCCACCAGAAAACTCTTTGCATTCGCCAACTCTTCAGCCGTCAACGGTTCGGACCCTAGACGCTCAATTTCGGCCAGAATTTCGCGTACCGAAGCACCAGCAACGTCTTGGCCAAAACTGCCCTGCACCACGAACGCCCCTACATCCTGTCTTGCCTCTATACCACTGCCCACGCCATAGGTGTAACCTTTATCTACACGCAGGTTCTGCGTGAGCCGCGACATGCGCGAGCGCCCGCCCAACACATGGTTCGCCACGATCAACGGGAAACGATCCTCGGCAGCCCCACGAATGGCTAAGTTGCCGACACGAATGTTGGCCTGGCCTGCATCCGGCTGGTCGACCAGATAGATCACTGTGCTATCCCCGCTGGCGGCCTCTGGATAATCCAGGTAATCGGGCACCTCTGACGCTTGCCACTGTCCGAAAAGATGCTCAGCCTGCGCCCGCGCCGTCTCCTCGCTGAGATCGCCGGAGATGACCAACAGGGCGTTGTTTGGCTTGAAGTAGGTCTCGTGGAAGTTGGCGAGGTCTTCCGGTGTAAAGGTCGCCATGAGTTCTGGCGTGCTGTAGTAGCCATAGGGATGACCGCCGAAGGCAATACGCCGGAACTGCCGAGTGGCGAGGGTGGCGGGATCGCTGTCGTCAAAGGTCATACCAGAGATCAACTGCTCTTGCATCACAGTGAATTCGTCGGCTGGGAAGATAGGATGCAAGGCAACATCGGCCATCACATCAAAGAGGGTCTCGTGCTGGAACGACGGGCCAGACGCAGTCAGGGTTAGATGTTCTGGCGCGACGGTCGCTTCAATCGTTCCACCGATGCTCTCAATGGTGGCGGCAATGCCTTCGGCGGTGCGGCTGGTCGTGCCTTTGGTCAGCATGCTGGCGAGCAGATCAGCCACACCCTGCTCCTCCAGGGGCAGCGACGTATTGCTGCCACCCACATAGAGCGAGGCGCGCACGACTGGTGCCTTGTCCTGCTCCACCAGGACAACTGTCAAGCCATTATCAAGCTCAAAGGTCACAAAGGGCGGCAGTTCCGCTTGACCGGCGGGCAATGCTACGGGGGGCATCGTACGGCTAACTACCCCTTCCGGGAGTCCATCCAACGGGCTGGAAGGCTCCACTGGCTCCACCACCATACCACGCTCAGTAGTAGTAATGGCCTCTCCTTCGGGAAGTACAGTCACAAGGGTGAGAGGCCGGTCACACAAATACTTTTGCGCCGCCACCTGAACATCCTCGACCGTCACACTGCGGTAGCGCTCCAAGTCCTGTTGAAGATAGCCAGGTTCGTCAAAAGCCCAGGTGTACAACTGTATCGCTTCCGCCGTGTCGAAGGGGGTTGCATAGTATTGAGTGACGTGCTCGACGACCAACTGGTTTTTGGCGCGCGCTAACTCTTCCTCACTGACAGCATCTTGGACGATCTTGTCTAACTCGGCGCGCAACAGAAATCTGGCATCCCCCACTTCTTCCGGTGTATCCACATAGGTTTCAAGCTGAAAGGTAGCGCCGCCCAGCGTGGAATTATCTAGGAAGGCATTCGCAACCGGCATGAGGCCGGTTTGCACCAAATTGCGCTCAAAGCGGCTGCTTTCGCCCTTGCCCAAGATGGTCGCCAACAGTGCTGCTGCCGGGAAATCCGGGTCCCCTAGGCTCGGACCAACCGTAATACCGAAGACAGCTGGTTGGTCAGCCAACGGGTCGATCACGGTTTCGGCATAGCCCACCTGGCAGCCAGTCGCGCTGTCAACTTTGAGCGCAGGGGATTCCTCCGGCATTGGATATCGCTCTAGCATTGGCTGAACTGGTTCACCGGCTTCAATCTCTCCAAAATAAGCCTCGACCAGCGCCCTTGCCAACGGGAAATCGATATCACCCACGATGGTCAAGGTAGCATTGTTGGGCACGTAATATTGCTCATGGAAGGCAATGATTTCGTCCAGCGTTGCCGCACGCAGGTCCTCTTCAAGGCCGATTGGGGAGCGCGCATAGGGATGATAGCCAAGATAGGGGAGTGTATAGGTACGATCCCAGGCCACGCCATAGGCAGTGTTGAAGAGACGCTGGTAGAGTTCCTCGATCACGACCTCGCGCTCTATCTCGAACCTCTCCTGGTCAAGCTGTAGAGAACCCATGCGGTCGCTCTCTAGCCAGAGCAACAGGGGGAGTTGGTTGGCTGGGATGACGGCATGGTAGACGGTTTTGTCGAAGCTGGTATAAGCATTGACTTTGCCACTCCCCGTGCCGATATTGGCCAGGTATTCATGGTACTTCCCCATCCCCACATTTTCCGAGCCGCGGAACATAAGGTGTTCAAAAAGGTGGGCGAAGCCGGAACGTCCTTCCGGATCATTGGCGCTGCCGACATAATAGGTCACATTGACCATGACCACAGGTGCCGAATCGTCTTGCGCCAAGACCACGCGCAAGCCATTGCTCAAGGTGAAGTCCTGAATCGGCAATGTATACTTGCCCAAATCCAGTTGCGGCATACCCTCCTCTACACCTCCTTGGGGTTTGGGCGCAGCTTCTACGGGTACAACAACCATCAGGCTGGTGGCAACCAGGATCAACAGTGCATAGATTCGTTGCAATAATTTCTGAGCATTCGTACATCTAGATCCTTTTACCGGGACAGCATGAACAAAGCGAGGTGGAAACATCATTGCCCTCCTTGATGGTGACTATAGATCAGAGCTTAAGATCAGAGCTTAGTTCTGCTTCTAATTTCACCAGAAGAGCAAACCATGCAACAGCAACAGAGCAATACAAAAACTATTACAAACGGTGTTACAGCTTATGGGGGCCCTGATCTGGTCGCCGAGGCGATGGGCCACATACGCACCTCAATCAAAAAACGGAAACAGTCGGCTTCGGTTTTCGTCGCTAAGTGGCGTTCCATATTCACACGCTTCAAAGGCTTCGGCGTGCTGGACCGCACGACCTCGCTCCTCACCGTAGACTGCAACCAGTTTGTCACGATAGAGATCGGCGGCCTGGCGAAAACGGTAGCTGCGCTGTTGGCCCAGCCAGGCGCGACGCTCGTCAGGCGTGGCTGGCACCTGGTCGAGATAGCGCCCGTTGTAGGGCAGCCATTCGTATACCTGGGATGTGTGACAATGGAGCGCATCCAACTTCTGCTCGATCACCTCGTCAATGGCAACTACAACATCCGCTTGAAACGGATAGGGTTTCTGGAAGTTGTCCCATGTGTAGACGATGGTCGGCATGATGCGCAGGTGTGGCACATGGGAGACTACATTGGGTACCGTGAGTAAATAGGAAGCATCCTGCACAAGTTGCGATGCGTAGCGATGGTCAGGATGGTAGTCGTTGGGCCGGTGAACCATTACCAGGTCGGGCTGGAACTCCCGGATCACAGCGATCACCTGCTGGCGATTCTCCAACGTCGGCAGCAGGGCGGCATCATGAATGTCGAGCGTAATGTATTCAACGCCGAGTTGAGCGCCAGCCGCAGCGGCTTCTGCGCGTCTGCGCCAGGCCAACGGAGCGCCACCCATTTCGTGGTGACCTGCATCGCCGTTGGTCAGACTGACCATTTTCACCACATCTCCGCGCCGGCTGTACAGGGCCGCCACGCCACCCGCCGAAAAATCGGCATCATCGGGATGGGCCCCAAAGATCAGAACTCGCAGTGGATCGGATGGCATCAAACATTCCTCTTTTCTTGAGCAGAGCCTCCATTGCCCAACATCAAGGCGACAGAGGCACCAGTTTAGTGGCCGGTTCTATATTCGCTGGACAACAAATATCATGTCTATTTGGGCATGGGTGGAATCTGCCCTGGTGACGGCATCATTGTCACCCTGTATGACGCCAATGGGCTTAACGAATCACCCTACGAGAAGACAATCACGTTGCGCAGAGCCTCACCTCTCTCCATTGAGTTGATGGCCTCGTTGATCTCCTCCAGCGGATAGCGGCGGGAGATCAACTCATCGAGTTTGAGTCGCTTCTGTTGGTAGAGAGCAATCAGTTGGGGTACTTGGACGCTGAGACGGGTTGAGCCCATCGAACTGCTGAGAATGCGCTGTTCCTTCCATACGGTCTGGGCTAGGAGCAGGGGATGGGTGGCCTTATCGTCGGGTATGCCTACTAGAACCAGGCTGCCACCCCGCCGGATCAGGCTGAGTGCCTGGACCACTGCAAGGGGGCTGCCAACAGTGACAAAGGCGTAGTCGACGCCTCGCCCTCCGGTCAGCCCCTGCACGACGGCGGCAGGATCGGTCTCCTGGGCCACGTTAATGGTGTGGGTCGCGCCAAAATCCCGCGCAGCCTGTAGTTTGTTCTCCAATAAATCGAGCGCAATGATCGGCTGGGCTCCTGAGAGATAGGCACCTTGAATCGCATTAAGCCCCACCCCACCAATGCCGACAACGGCCACACTTTCGCCGGTGCCAACCCTAGCCGTATTGATCACCGCGCCCAGCCCGGTGATGACACCACAGGCGAGCAAAGAGGCGCTGTCCAGTGGGATCTCTTGCGGGATCGGAACCAGTTGGGATTGGTCCACCACGGCGTACTCAGCAAAGGCCGCAGTCTTGATCGACTGAAGAATGGGCTCACCCGCTTTGGTATGCAGCCTCGTCTCGGTCTGCAGCGCAAAGGTGCCCTCACAGAGATGGGTATCACCTTTGCTACAGTAAAAACAACGGCCACAAGAGCGCAGCAACGACACAACTACATGGTCGCCGACGTTCACACCAGTGACGCCAGGGCCGACTTCCTTCACGATACCAGAGGCCTCATGTCCTGCCACCAGCGGTAGTTTGGCAGACCAGTCACCCCGGATCTGGTGGACATCGCTGTGGCAGATAGCGCAGGCGACCACCTGTACCTTCACTTCTCCAGTTTGGGGTGGATCGATTTCGATATCTTCGATAACCAATGGCTTATCATAGGCACGACAGACAGCTGCTTTCATGACTCTCTTCCTCTCTATGGGAGAACTTCTGGATTGACTGGCGCGGGCGGCCTCTTGCCGGACAGCACCGCCAATAGATTCTCGACAGCCAGTTCCCGCATGGCCCGGC
The DNA here is from genome assembly GCA_946885925.1 of uncultured Litorilinea sp. The sequence goes on along the minus strand of CAMPHP010000191.1, from coordinate 648 downwards.
GTGTTTCTTTCGTGGCGGTACCGATGTGGGGGAAGCAGATCACGTTGGGAAGACGGAAGATGGGATCGTCTGCGTCGGGAGGCTCCTTTTCCAATACATCAAGGGCGGCACCAGCGATTTGGCCCGTCTGCAGGGCATGGGTCAATGCTGCCTGGTCGACCAGAGAGCCGCGGGCTGTATTGATCAGAAAGGCAGTCGGCTTCATCCGTTCCAATTCGGCTGCCCCGATCAGATGGTAGGAGGACTTATCCAGGTTGGTGTGCACGCTGACGAAGTCGGCTTCGGCTAGGAGTTCATGGAGTGGCCGGTACTGGCTGTGGGGTGCTGAGGGATGAGCTGACTGAAAGAGATCATACCAGAGAGTTTTCATGCCCAATGCCTGCATGCGCCGGGTCACCTCCTGGCCGATACGGCCAAAGCCGATAACGCCCAGGGTTTTACCCTGGATGTCCATTCCCAGACCAGGCGCTTTCTCTCTGCGAGCCCAGCCACCGCTGCGCACATAGGGTTCATATTCGAAGAGCTTGAGAGCAAGCGAGAATATGCACGCCACGGTCAGGTTGGCAACGGCAGCAGTGAGTACACCGGGCGTGTGACAGACGACCACCCCCCGCTGTGTCGCGGCAGGAATGTCGAAGGGATCATAGC
>CAMPHP010000190.1 GCA_946885925.1 uncultured Litorilinea sp. | reverse complement strand
GTGTGAAGTAAACGTGTGAAGTAAACGTGTGAAGTAAACGTGTGAAGTAAACGTGGCATCAAGTCACATAGCAGAGGGAATACCATGTCAACCAAATTGTGGGGCGGGCGCTTTACTGGTGCGACCGACCCGTTGATGGAACAATTTCAGGATTCGATTCGCTTTGACAAACGGCTCTGGCGGGCAGACATCCGAGCAAGCCAGGCCTATGCTCGCGCCCTGGCTCGCGCCCAAATTCTAACCGAGGCTGAAGCAGAACAGATCATCGCCGGATTGAATGCGGTCGCGGCAGAGTGGGCCGCGGGGACATTTGAACTGAAGCCTGGCGACGAGGATATTCATACCGCCAACGAAAGGCGGCTGACCGAACTGATTGGCCCGGTGGCGGGCAAGCTGCATACCGGACGCAGCCGCAACGATCAGGTGGCAACCGATGTACGTCTTTGGCTGCGCGATGAGATTGGCACGTTGCGCGGGTATCTGGCCCAGTTGATTGGTGTTGCGGTGGAGCGTGCCGCCGAGGAGATCGATCTGTTGATGCCAGGTTACACCCATCTGCAACCAGCCCAGCCCGTGCGCTGGAGCCATTGGTTGTTGAGCTATGCCTGGATGTGGCAGCGAGATATGCAGCGTCTGGATGATCTACTCGTGCGCGCCAACCGCTTGCCCTTGGGGAGTGGCGCGCTGGCGGGCAATCCTTTTGCCCTTGACCGCCAAGCATTGGCCGCGGATTTAGACTTTGCCGGGGTGACGCCAAACAGTTTGGATGGGGTGAGCGACCGCGATTTTATTGCAGAGTTTTTGTTTTGGGCCACGCTGACGATGATACACCTGAGCCGTTTAGGTGAAGATCTAATCATCTTTAGCAGCCGCGAATTTGGTTTTGTGACGCTGGCGGATGCTTATAGCACGGGCAGCAGCTTGATGCCGCAAAAGAAGAACCCCGATGCCTTGGAACTGTTGCGCGGCAAGTCTGGGCGTGTGATGGGCGACATGACCAGTGTATTGGTGACGCTCAAGGGGCTACCCAGCACCTATAACAAGGATCTACAGGAAGACAAAGAGCCATTGTTTGACGCTGTGGATACGTTGAGCGGAGCGTTGCAAATTGCCTGGGGGGTGATTTCTACCCTGACACCCAACGCGACACGCATGCGTGCGGCATTGGCAAGCGAGATGTTGGCGACTGATTTGGCCGAGTATCTGGTACGCAAAGGTGTCCCCTTCCGCGAGACCCATCATGTGGCAGGTGCGGCAGTGGCACTGGCGGAGCGGCAGGGGATCGAACTGGCTGCGCTGACAGTTGTCGATCTGCAAGGGTTGCATCCCGCCTTTGAGCAGGATGTTACTCAGGTGTGGGATTTTGAGCAGAGTGTAGAACGACGTGATGCGGAAGGAGGAACAAGCCGCCGCGCGGTGTTGGCCCAGATTGCCCAGTTGCGCGAGTGGCTGGCAGAGAAATAACTCATCATTGACACCCCTACGGGTATCCAGTAGAATAAGACCGCAAGTATGCAGATGCGGGAGGATAGATGAGCAGCGAGAATACAATACGCGCAAGGCTTCTTCCCAACGGGAAGGTCGTCCAAGTGATGCCTGACGGAACAACCCGCTCCTTTGAGGGTCAAACCGATTGGGCAACACTCAAGGCGTTGTCCGATCCGGATACAGTGCTATTGACAGAAGAGGAACTCGCTCAGTTGCCTGAAGGTCCCAACCTCAAAGAGATACGGGCAAGGCTCCAGTTGACCCAGGAGCAATTCGCCGAAAAATTCCAAGTGCCTCTGGGAACTCTTCGCGATTGGGAGCAGGGTGTAAGTGTACCGGACAGTGCAGCCAGGAACTACCTGCGGGTGATTGCCAAGAACCCGCAAGCAGTGCTAGAGGCGCTTGCCGGGTAGCCTATGCATGACAGGCAGTAGCTCTTGCACAGACTCGGTTCGCCTAATTCCTGGAATAGACCCGTTACAAAAAGATGTTTTGACAAGCAACCTAAACTTTGTTAGGATTTTGTATCATACAAAGCGGAGGCTTTACCCCGCGAGCCGCAGCAATGTTTATTATTCGCGCGGCACTCCAGTTCCTGTCGGTTTGGCAGTCCTCGATTCTCAATCACAAAGATGCGTGGAAGTTGACACCAAACTGCGCTCTTGGTCACTACACACAGATCGGTGCTATAAAATCGAATGATTGTTTGGCCTTTGCTACGGGTTTGGATGTGCCACAGCACTGTTACCTAGAGCGGTAGCCTTAATTCCCATAGGGAGATTGCCCTATCGTAATGGCCCAAGGGGTCTATATAAAATCAAAATTTAGCTGGCTTGCTGCATAAAAGCAAGCGCGTGTCGTTATTGACCCCAAAAAATCATTTCAGTTACGCTGAAAGGGTTGGAAAATTCATTCCATGCAGAGGAGCGAAACTTCATGGCAAAATTGCTGGAAGTGAAGAACCTCAAGACTCAGTTCTTCACACAAGACGGCGTAGTTCACGCTGTTAATGGCATTTCTTATTCAGTAGACAAAGGTGAAACTGTCGCCATCGTCGGCGAGTCTGGTAGTGGCAAAAGCGTTGGGGTGATGTCACTGATCCGGTTGATCCCGCAACCACCAGGCAAAATTGTCGATGGGGAAGTCTGGTTTGACGGTCAAGACCTGCTCAAGCTCTCGGAAGACGAACTGCGTGGAATTCGCGGTAACCGTATTGCCATGATCTTTCAGGACCCAATGACCTCTCTCAACCCAGTGCTGACAATTGGTCGCCAGATTACGGAAGCATTGGAACTGCACCTTAACATGAATAAGGAGCAGAGCCGCAAACGTGCGGTGCAACTTTTGGAGATGGTTGGGATTCCTGGTGCTGCACAGCGCCTGGATGATTATCCCCATCAGTTTTCCGGTGGCATGCGCCAGCGCGTGATGATCGCAATGGGGTTGAGCTGCAATCCTCAATTGCTGATCGCAGACGAGCCTACCACGGCCCTTGATGTCACCATCCAAGCTCAGATCGTGGATTTGGTAAACCGGCTCAAGGAAGAGTTAGGGATGTCCATTATCTGGATTACCCATGACTTGGGCGTGGTCGCGGGCATGGCGCAACGAGTGATCGTCATGTACTCAGGCTTTATCATTGAAGAAGCACCCGTCGATGATATCTATGCCAATCCTCGCCATCCCTACACATTGGGGTTATTGCGCTCGATCCCCCGCCTAGATTTGGGCCGCCAAAAGCGCCTGATCCCGATTGAGGGACTTCCGCCCGACTTGTTGGAACTGCCCAATCAATGTCCCTTTGCCCCTCGCTGTGCCTTTTCAGTGGAAAAGTGTTGGCAGGAAAACCCACCACTTGAGACGGTGAGACCAGACCATCGCTCGGCATGTTGGGTTGATATTTCTAATGTTAAGGTGCTGGTGAGTGAAGAAGAGGCGGCGGTATCATGACCCCTACGACTGATGTAACGAAGACCAATGTAACTGCTACCAACGGTACAAATGGCAAGGGGCAGCCCTTGTTGGAAGTGCGTGATTTGAAGATGCACTTCCCGATCACCCGTGGCATTATCTTTCAACGCCAAGTGGGTGCAATTAAGGCCGTTGATGGTGTTGACTTTACGATGTACAAGGGCGAAACACTGGGTTTGGTGGGCGAGTCCGGTTGTGGTAAATCAACTACGGGACGTGCCATTCTCCAACTCTATCGCCCCACCGATGGTCATGTCTTTTTTGAAGGCGTAGATATTACCCAGACAAAGGGTGAAGATCTACGCAAGATGCGCCGTCGTATGCAGATGATCTTCCAAGACCCCTATGCATCGCTTAACCCGCGCATGACCGTAGGCAGCATCATTGGCGAGCCATTGGAAGTGCACAATATCGGCAGCAACAAAAAGGAACGCCAAGAGCGGGTGCAAGAATTGCTAAAGACGGTAGGCTTGAACCCCTACTTCGTCAACCGCTATCCCCATGAGTTTTCGGGTGGTCAGCGCCAGCGCATCGGTGTGGCACGCGCATTGGCGGTCAATCCTGCCTTTATTGTCTGTGACGAACCGATTTCGGCGTTGGATGTTTCCATCCAGGCGCAGATCATTAATCTCTTGGAAGACCTCCAAGATGAATTGGGTCTCACCTATCTCTTTATTGCCCATGATCTCTCGGTGGTGCGCCATATCTCGGATCGCATTGCCGTGATGTACTTGGGCAAGATCGTAGAGTTAGCGGATCGTGATGAACTCTACGAGAACCCCATGCATCCCTATACACAGGCGCTTTTGTCGGCAGTACCCATTCCCGATCCTGTCATTGAGAGCCAACGTAAGCGCATTATTCTGGAAGGGGATGTACCCAGCCCTGCCAATCCACCCAAAGGCTGCAACTTCTCCACTCGCTGCCCGCGGGTGATGGATATATGCCGCACCGAAGATCCGCCCTTTGTAGAATATAAGCCCGGTCACTCCACGGCTTGTTACTTGTACGAATAAATTAAACTCGCGCGCTTTACGTGTCGAGAGTTGTACGTAACCAACTGTTTGCCATCAGTGCCGATGGTCAGACAGGTAGCTAGATGGCAGGGTGGTTAATGCAAATTGTTCTCCACCATTCGTTGACATCCTACCCAACACAACCGTTGGCAACGGGGTGTAAAAGGTTTCAGAAGTGAATTGTGCGGCGCTGTAACGGCTTAGGCGGTAGCAGCGCCGCGTTGTTCTATTGCTTCCGAATAGCAGGTGCTTCTTCGTAGGTGATTTTGGTGTAGGTGATTTTGGTGCAGGTAATTTCGGTTGTAACCACTGCTAGTGGACTCAGCAGACACTACCATTAGTGGTGTTGAAGTATATGGCTGAATTTTACGTATCAAGGGTGACATGCCATCCAAGGTGACAGGCAGAGTGGCATGACCAACGAATTGAAGGAGAAGGAGTTCCACATGAGAGCAAAACTACTCAATTTGCTTGCGCTCTTAGCCATCTCTGCGATGGTTATCAGCGCATGTACCGCCCCCGCAGGAAGCACCACTGCCTCTTCTGCGGAGCAACCCGCGGCTGAAGGTGCGACAACGGAAGCGCCAGCAGAGGCAGCTAGCCCAGAGGCTAGTGCTGATGCCTTTACCACCCCACACCCAATGTTGAGCGATCTACGGGTACGCCAGGCAATTGCCCATTGTATTGATCGCGATGCGCTGATCGATTCGGTCTACACCTACGTATCGGATGAGATTAAGCCGACGCTGCGTATGGATAGCTTCCTCCCCAAGACGCACTGGGCCTATGGTGGACCCTATCAGGATTATCCCTATGATCCCGAAGCCGGTGGGGCGCTGCTGGACGAAGCTGGCTGGACATTGCCTGATGGTGGCACAGTACGCCAGAACGCCCAGGGTGATCCTTTGGCATTGAGCCTCACCACCACCGACGCTCAATTCCGCCAGACCTGGGCTGCGGTAGCCGAGCAAAACCTGGAAGGTTGTGGCTTTGACATCACCCGCAACCACATCACCGCCGACATTTGGTTTGGTGATACCACTGGTTTGGCCCGCCGCGAATTTGAACTGGGTGCGTATGCGTGGGTAGGCCAAGCAGATCCTTCTGGTCAGACCCTCTATGCCTGTAACCAAATTCCGACCCCTGCCAACAACTGGGAGGGCCAGAATACAATGGGCTGGTGTAACCAAGTTGCTAGTGATGCCATTGTGCTGGCCAATAACACCCTGGATCGCGATGAGCGTATTGCCGCCTATGACATTGTCCAAGAAGAGTTTGCCAAGGATATGGTCTCCTTGCCACTCTTCCAACGTGCCGAGGCCGAGGCTTGGAGCATTAATCTGGAAGGGCTGGTTGTAGACGAAACCGAATATGCGACTGCCAGTGCTGCGCAGTGGCGACTGACTGATGGTGGCGACACGCTGGTGATGGGTTTCTCCCAAGAGCCTGCCTCCATGCACACCCTGGTAGAGAGTGCTGCCGTGCAAGCACAGATCGCCCAGATGGCAGTCGGCGAGGGCAACACCCAATATAGCTATGACTTCCAACCTGTGTTGCAGCGCGAACTGAGCACAATCGAATCGGGTTTGGCAACCAATGAGATGGTCGCTGTTGAACCGGGTGATATGGTCTATTCGGCAGACGGCGAGCCAGTCGAACTTGCTGAGGGAACACGTCTTGTGATTGATGGTCAAAGCGTTGAATATGACGGCTCCAGCGAGTTGGAACTGCCGCAACTGACTGTCACCTATGCGCTCAATCCCTATACCTGGAGTGATGGCACACCGGGTTCGGTAGCGGATGTAGAACTGGCCTATACCATCAACTGTGATGAGAATTCGGGCGCAACGACCTTTAATACCTGTAATGCAATCCAGAGCATCGAGTATGGCACGGGTGAGGAGATTGAGTGGACTGTTACCTATCTGCCCGGTTCTCAAGCTCCTGATTACTATGTGA
>CAMPHP010000189.1 GCA_946885925.1 uncultured Litorilinea sp. | reverse complement strand
TTCCAAGGCACTTTCGCTGGAAGGCAGCATCGCCTACCGCCAGCACCTCATCTACCACCAGAATTTCTGGCTCTAAATGGGCAGCCACCGCAAAGGCCAAACGCACATACATGCCGCTGCTATATCGCTTGACCGGAGTATCGAGATATCTTTCCACCTCAGCAAAGGCAACAATCTCGTCAAACTTGCGCTTAATCTCCAGGCGCGTCATCCCCAGGATGGCACCATTCAGGTAGATATTTTCCCGTCCCGATAATTCCGGGTGAAAACCTGTGCCGACTTCTAAGAGGCTGGCGACGCGTCCATTGAGGGTAACGCGGCCCGTAGATGGTTCAGTAATGCGGCTGAGGATTTTGAGCAGGGTGCTTTTGCCAGCGCCGTTGCGGCCAATGATGCCAACGGCTTCACCTTGGCGAATCTCAAAGTCTATACCTTGGAGCGCCCACACATCTTCAAAGGTGTCGCCCAGGATGAGTGGCTTTCCTTGTGCAAGCTCCTTGGTCTTGTACCATAAGCTACGGGCATTCTGTACCAAGACATCTCGCAAGGCGGTATAGTTCCCATTCTGAGCCTGGTGACCAATAATGTACTTCTTGCCGAGATTTTCAACGCGAATCGCAATGTCAGACATGTTCTAACTTCTAAGATTTGAGTAAAGACTTATTCAGGCCCTGGGACATAGAGCAATAACCGTATAGACTCGTCAATGCTCACTCATTCTACCCTCTCAAACTTCTAGATCAAATCTGCAAAAGTCTTTTCCATCTTGCGGAATTGAGAGATACCCAGCCAGAGGAAGAAAGCAACAATCACTAAGCTGAGAATAAAACCGGGCCAGTAGATCGGACTCTCACCACCCAGAATGCACCAGCGGAAGCCATCGATCACCCCCACAACCGGGTTCAGACTGTAGAGCAAACGCCATTCTTCTGGAATGACATTGCTGCTAAAGCCAACCGGAGAAATATAAAGGCCGAACTGTACGATAAAGGGAATGATATAGCGGAAGTCCCGGTACTTAACATTGAGCGCAGTAATCCACAGCCCCGGCCCTAAACTTGCCAGCAGCGCCAAAAGCAGAAAGAGCGGCAGCAGCAGCAGATTCCAACTAGGCGCAAACTGATAGTAGATCATCATAATGACGAGGATGACAAAGCTAATCAGAAAGTCCACAAAGGCAGTGACCACCGCCGCGGTCGGAATGATCAAGCGCGGGAAGTAGACTTTGCTAATCAGTCTCTCGTTGCCAATCAAACTATTGGAGGCTTCGCCCAGAGCGGTAGCAAAGAGCGTCCAGGGCAACATCCCCGCAAAGACCAGCAGCGCGTAGGGGACATCCCCATCACTGGGTAGCCCTGCCACGCGGCCAAAGATCACTGTGAAGACGATCATGGTCAGCAGTGGTCGCAAGAGCGCCCAGGCGACACCAATGATTGTCTGCTTATAGCGCACTGAGATATCGCGCCACGCCAGGATAATAAACAACTCGCGGTAACGCCAGAGATCACGCCAATAGTTCTGCTCGACACGACCTGGCTCAATGACCAGAACGTGCTCGTTGGCAGAGGGTGTTGCCATGGAAAGTGTACTCATCGAATTCCGTTCCTGCTTGTAGTTACGCACTCTTAGCAATATCTATGAGCAATGCCTATGAGCAATGTCTATGAGCAATGCCGATCAGTGCTAGTTTACTTCATTTCCGTTCCACCGGCGAACAACGACAATAATTAACTCAAGTTGCTTGTTTGAAATTAATCATCTACTTGCTTCCCCATCTCGCGCCACCCAGGGGAAATAAGCGCGCAGTGGCAAGGGTGTCCATGTGTTGCGGTTATAGCGCGCCAGGAAGACATTCAAGACAAACTCTGATTGGCCTGTGCTCACAGTCAACCCAAACCCAAGATCAAGAGTTTCGCGATACGCGCCAGCAAAGATCACGTTGTCATTGGGATCGATGGCGATGTCAGCCGGAAAATCTTTCTGCGGGTTGACCATGCCACGCACTCGGCGCAAAGCCCCTTGCCGTGTATAGCTGGCGAGAAAGATGTCGTCGCGGCCCGTGCCATTGAGCAGAACTTGGCCTGGACCGGGGTCAAAATCAACAAGGCTCTCATACGTGCCCAGTACATAAACGCTGCCAAACGCATCTTGGTCAATGCCGGCAAGGGAATCTGTGCGTGAACCGCCGATCCCAATCACCCATTGATAGTCACGTCTTGGACCATAGCGAGCGAGAAAAACATCCAATCTGCCTACATTCGTGATCGTCCCACCCTTATCATCCCCATTAAAGTCAGCGCGACCGTCAAACTCGCCTGCTACATAGAAGCTGCCATCTGCATCAATCAAGATACGCGCGTTTCTCTCCTGTGCCACACTGCCCATGTGGGTAGACCAGAGCCAGTCACCATTCGCTGAAAAAATGACAACAAAGATGTCACTGTTGCCATAGCTGTGTAGATTGTGTGTAGCCTCAGAGGGATCTGTGTCCATTTTGGCCTCGAAAGCACCCACAATATAGACATTACCGGCAGCATCCAGCGCAATATCGGTGGGGCCGTCATCGTCCTTCCCCCCGAACGCACGCGCCCAAACCAACCCGCCCGTACTGTCAAAGCGGGCGACAAAAACATCATCTTCGCCTTCGTTGCGCAATCCAGCCGAAGCCGATTCTGTCTCAATCGAGAGCGCAATCTCAAACTCACCCGCAATATACAGGTCGGAGTCTGAACCGGCAGCGATAGCAACGCCGCCATCTGTAAGCAGGTGACCGCCCGCCCATGCCCAATCAAAGCCCCCATCAGGTAGAAGGCGCAATAGAAAAATATCGTCGAGTCCTTTGCTCGTGACGAGGAAATGATCGGGGCCAGGATTTAGGTCGGCTTCACCTCGAAAGCTGCCAACCACGCCGATATGATTCGTATCATCCACAACAATGTCACTGATGCGAATATTGTCACTGCCCGTCAGAGCACGCGCCCAAATCAGATTGCCAGCAGGGTCATACTTAACAATAAAGCCAGCCTCAGCAGCTCCGCCGATAAGCAGCCTCACACCAGAGCCGGGATCAAAGTCCACATTGCCGCGGAAGGTACCCGCCACAAGGATATCCCCCTCCTTGGTCACGGTCACAGCCGCAACTGAGCTGTCTTGGTTATTGCCATAAGAATAGACCCATTGGAAATCATCCTCCGCCTGGGCTGGTGTGGCGCGCAACAAGAGTGCAAAGCCCGCGACAACAATCGCAATGGCGACACGCCAACTGTGCAGAGTCAATGTCATAAAACGCCTCTCACTACAAAATCATTCATGGAAACCTCTGCCGAATAGTATACGTCTTTTCCGGATTCTCGGCGCGGGTAATGATACCAGACCTATACCAGACCTAGAGGAATGGAGTGGACTGAAGTTTTAGAAATTAGGCTTTACGGATTGATTGAGGCTATAGCGCATGGATGCAAAAATTGAAAGGGGGTAGAAAGGCCAGCGTGACGTGCTTGGATTTGCCATGCAAATACCTGTCTGGCAGACTGCGCCCTACCTTAATGCTAGGCAAACAAAATATCGCCGTCTTCCTCCACCGGCAGTTCCTTACGCGGTGCAAAGGGTGCAGTTGCGCGCTCCTCGTCCATATCGGAACCATCCTCAAACCACTGCATCCACTTCTCTGGAGCATTCGCATCCTGCCCGCCGTGCGAGGTGATACGCGTGCGTACACGAAGCATCACAGGCGTGTTGACGCTGGCACCGCTGATGATTACCTGCCCCTTGCTCAGGCTGGGCAATTCACGCAGAAGATCGCGCCCCACACTCTCGACCGATTCAGAAATACGGTTCTGGTCAATGGGATTGACAATGCGCATAATGCATTGGGTCATACATTGGCTTAACACGTCACTGTCCAACTTGCCAGGACGCTGCGAGATCAGCCCCACACTCACACCAAACTTACGCCCTTCGCTCAAAATTTGCTTGAGCACATCGGTACTGACCGCATCCGCACTGGCAGGGGCGAAGTTATGAGCTTCTTCAATCAGACAAAAGACAGGATAGGGAATATAGTTCTTATCCCCAGGCGCAGTGCGCTTTTTGTCCGTTTCCATGCGCGCGGCATAGATACGGCGCAAGAGCGTTGCAGCAATAACCTGCTGCTCGCGGCGGTCAACTTCGTTTAGTTGGATCACCGTACATTGACCGGGGCGGAACAATTCGGGCAGTTCCAAATTCTCAAAGTCATTGAAAATTTGGCTGTTACCCAAGGCACTCCTGATACGCCAGATCAAACCGCCAGTTGTGGGATCATCCTCGCTCACTGCATCATCATCCTCGGCGCGCCTGCCTTCTGCCGTTTGGCGCACGGCATAGAGCAACTGCTCCAAGGTGAACTGGTTTTTATAGCTGCGTAGAGCAAAGGAATAGGCGCGCCCTAGTTGATACTGCATCTTCTCGCTAAGATTGGGCAGCAGATAGCGCAAGTCGGGCAGGGTCAGCGTGTCAATACGAACACGGAGCGTATCTGGGCGAAAGATGCGGACTTTGGGCTTATAGTTGCCCTGCTGGAACTCTGCCCGATTTTGCATCTCCTGTAACGTGCTGTATTCACCATGCGGATCGAGAATCACCACGGCTGCCCTGTTATAGGGCATCATCATCTCTTCCAAGAGCACACCAGCCAAATAGCTCTTGCCACTGCCTGTGCTGGCGATGATTGCCAAGTGTGTGGAGGTAAAGCCATAGGCATCCAACGCCACGGGCACGGCATCTGGCTCGCGGCTGAGCAAGCTGCCCAAGTATGCGCTGCCCATCTCCCCCCGCTTGCGACGGCTCAACACCATGGAAAGCAGTGCATCGTCGGCAATATAGACCGAGGCTCCCCCCGCAGGTGGTACACGCGGATTGATAAATTCACCCATGCTGCGGCTGTGATAGCCCAACACGGCCACGGTAATCTCGAAAAGCTCGTTGGCATCGCTGTCATAGCCTACCAACGCTGCCATTTGGTCGGGCGGTACGGAGGGATCGGCCATAAAGCTATCGGGAAAGACGCGCACCGATTGGCGAGCCGTTACTCGACCTAAAATCTGGCGCGGCTCACCCTCAACATCGGCCCAGTAGTAGACAAACTCGCCATGCTTGACGCGGCGATCTGGGTCAGGCGCAATAAAGGTATACTCGTGGGGTGTTTCGCCAGGGCCTTTGACGGTCCCGATGCATTGTAGTTGCTCCATGATCCTCGCTGGGGGAATTAGCCCGTCGGTTGAACAATGCTCTTCCACGCCAAATTGTTGCGCATCAACGTAAGCTGACCGCGCTGGTTGGGAAAGAGCAGGGCAAGTCGATCCACGATATTGATCAACAAGGGCGGTACGAGCGGATTATTCTGGCTTAAGAGCAGCGGCACATAGCGTAGACAAAGCCGTTCTGCCGCATCCTGGTGAAACTGGCATAGGCTTTCGTCATCCAGACAATAGACAGGGCTGTTAACCGTCGCCGCCAACATCGGCACGCCCTGGTGACAGCGCCCCTCCGCGTCAATCCATCCCACGGCGATAATCCCGACCAGCGTGGCAGTCTCGGCCAAATAATCGGGCGCAAAGATCTCCACCTCTTGACGCGGGCTGAGGCGCGGACCCAGGCTGCCGAAATCGGGGTTCATCAACAAGGTGTTATAGATGACCCCAATCAACTGCCCGCCCGAATCACCATTCTCGTCCAGCCGGATAGAGACAAAGCAACCAAAGCAGTAGTCAGTCGGTTTGGGAGGGACCGCTACTTCATTAGGGCTATAAATCTGGCAAACATAATCTACATGCGTGCTGGACTTCACGATCTTGCCGATCGCCGTCCCAGAATTGAGTGTTGGCATAGCATAATCAAACCAGATGTTCTATTACATTGCAAATCCGAAATATCGCACGAGCAGAACTAAGATAGCAACTGTTTTCGCGGCAATACGCATTAGTCACTCCTATTATGAACTTTGATGAATGAGCTACCCTCAATGCGTAGTGCTGCACCTTATGCTGCGCTAGTGTTTTTGTGGGAAGCTGCGACATTTTTCTGTCAGCGCTACTCCACCCCCAGCCGCAAAAGGTAGAGATTAAGCTTATCGGTAAAGGTGGCGTAGGAGATAAGCAGGCCGTTGGGATGCCATTTGACCATGGAGGGATGCTTATCTGTGCCATGGGGGTTGGGGTACTTGGTAACGTTGCTGCCGTCTATATTCATTGTATAAAAGTCAATCTCGGACGCTACAATGTCCGCCCGCCCGATAAAGAGAATTTGGCTGCCATCCGGCGAGAGGACGGGGTCGCTCTGTTGCAGGGCATCGTGGGTGAGGTTGACGGGATCACTGCCATCGGTGCCGATTTTGTAGATATCCCAATCGTTATTTTCCGTCGCGCTAAAGAAGAAGATACTATTGCCATCCGCTGCCCAAAAG
>CAMPHP010000188.1 GCA_946885925.1 uncultured Litorilinea sp. | reverse complement strand
GTGCAAGGGTTCCCTTTAGAAAATCTGTAATGGCTTTTGTGGGCTTAAATCCCTGTGTAGGTGAGCCGACGATTAGACAATTAATAGTAAGAGCTATCGTCCCTCACTTTGCAATTACTTCACACGAATCCGGGTAAGCTATGAGAATGACTGTCCCTACTTCATCTCCTTCGAGTGTAATTACATCTCCTGCACCTGCCCAATCCTTCAGTGCTCCCCCTGGGGATGGCGCTCAATTCTTGGACGACTTGATCCAGCTCCGCGCCGGTGCGTTGGTAATCCTCGGTTGGATTACCGGGAGCATCAGCTATCTTTGTCTGATCTTCCTGATTTGGCCGGTTACGGGAGCATCTGTGCCTTGGGTGCTCTGGCAGGGCATCCTCGTCTTGGCCGCGGTCTCAACCCTGGCGATTGTGAGTCCGCACCGCTACCAGCGCGCCATGCGCTATGGCTATGTTGCCGGTGTCCATCTCTGCGCGGCCTGTAGCCTGTTGGCGCTGGGCACACCCGAAAGTGGTTATTTCTTTATCCTGCCCATCATCTTTGCCAATGTTCTCTTTAACCGCTGGCTGGCATTAGTCAATGCCGTCGTTGCCGTCTTGCTCATCGCCCTGCTCAACCACGTTGGGCTGGGCATTGCACTGTGGGGTGTTACACCGCTGCTCTCCATCCTTACCACGGCAGTCGTCGCGGTGGCCTCTTGGCTTGCTGCCAATAACCTCTATACGGCCCTCACCTGGCTTGCCAGCGCGTATACGACGGCGAACACCAATCAACGGTTAGCCCGCGAGCGGCAAGCTGAACTGCAACGGGTGCTCAAGGCGCTTGACGAAGCGCACTATAGACTGCGGCGGCTCAATGGACTGCTTGTGACAGCGCGCGACCAAGCAGAAGAGGGCAGACGCATCAAGCAGTACTTTGCCCAGACCATCAGCCATGAACTGCGAACTCCGCTCAATCTCGTGGTGGGTTTTGCCGAGCTGATGGTCGAGTCGCCGGAATATTATGGGGCGGTACTGCCCTCCTCCTATCTGCGTGATCTGCGTATCATCTATCGCAATGCACATCACCTGCAAGGTTTGGTTAACGACGTGCTGGACCTGGCGCGCATTGATGCGGCACAGGTGAGCCTGATCGTGGAGCGCGTCGAGCCTGGCGAATTGACGTGCGAAGCGGTTGAGACCGTGCGCAGTCTGGTTGAATCGCGCGGGCTAACGCTGGCAACCAACATTGCAGATGACCTGCCGCAAATATGGTTGGATGCAACGCGCATTCGCCAGGTGTTGATCAATTTACTCAACAACGCCGCACGCTTCACACGCAAGGGGAGTGTCACCGTCACTGTCCAGCCAACAGGCGAGGATCTGCTCTTTGCCGTGAGTGACACGGGGATTGGCATTGCGCCCGCTGATCTCGCCCGCATCTTTGACGAGTTCTATCAGGTGGATGGCGGCACCAACCGCCAACAAGGAGGCGCGGGGTTGGGGCTTGCCATCAGCCGCAAATTTGTTGGACTCCACGGCGGGCGGATGTGGGCAGAAAGTATGGTGGGGCAGGGCACCACCATTTTCTTTACACTTCCGGTTGCGCGTACGGCAGAGATCTTGCCCCGCGCCGAAATCCTCGACCGTGAAGTCGCAGCCGCGCCCGGAGGGCGTGATACCGAACATGTCTTGCTGGTGGTGACTACCAGCAATTCTGCTGTCAGGCTGTTGAGCCGCTACCTCACCCACTACCGGGTCTTGGCTACTGGTGATTTAGGACAGGCTCAGACACTGGCGCGCCAAGTCATGCCCCAGGCTGTGATCCTGGATAGTGCCTCTGTCCATCTGTCGCAGGAGGAACTGGGGGAGTTGGGGAGCGCGTGGGGGTTGCCCCAAGTACCGGTGATCACTTCTCCGCTACCAGGCGAGGAACCATTACAGCGGCGGCTTGCCGTAGACGGTTATCTGATCAAGCCAGTGGTGCGCCAAAATTTGTGGGACGTAGTCCGTAGCTTTGGCGAGAGTGTGGAGCAGATTTTGATTGTGGATGACAACCGCGATTTTGTGCGGCTGCTGCGCCAAATGCTTGCCAATCCTCTACGCCCCTATCGTATCGAAAGTGTCTATAGCGGCGAAGAAGCACTGGCGAGTCTCCATCTCACGCCCCCCGATCTTATCCTGCTCGATCTAGGGCTGCCCGATATGAACGGTGTGGAGTTGGTGGAGATCTTGCGCCGCCATCCCGTCTGGCATTCCATCCCGATTGTCATCGTCTCGGCCCAGGACGAACTCGATGGGCTGGAGGTCATGCACGGCGCGCTCACGGTGAGCAAGGCGGGCGGGCTGCTGCCAGGCGACCTGGTCCGCTGGCTTGGCGCATTCATGGGCAGCCCCCCCGCCGATTCTGCGCTAACATCAGGCAATGCTCACTTGTTGCGGCCTCGTAGCATGGCCTCCTAATTCTCTTCGCACGCTACACCGTTACTGCCATCTTATGATTATGGTTTTGACGATTATGGTTTTGAAGATAGTAGCTTGTCTGCTCACCTAGCGATGCTCTCTGTCGCGTGTAATGACATTGCGTGTAATGACGTTGCCTGCCCATCGACGGGCGCAGCCATCAGCGCCAGGAAGCGGTCGACGTGGTACATGGCCGTTTGAGCCGAGGGCGAAAGCTCCGGCAGAAACATGTCGAAGGCGTGGTCAGTCCGCGGGAACTCCATATACACCGAGGGGACGCCGGCCTCTTGGAGCTTGCGGTGCAGTGCCAACACGAAACCGCTTCGCGAGACATAGAGATCGTGCTCGCCCATGAATTGCAGCGTGGGTGGCGTGTTCGGGCCTATATGGGTGATCGGTGACACCTGGCGGTACAGTTCGGGCCACTCATCTGGCTCGCCGCCGACAAACAGATGAGGATCCCAGTCCCCTGTGTCGTCCACAGCGAGCTCCGACCCGAGCCAACTTTCGAAGATGTAGGTGAGCACTTTGCGTACGGCCCGCTCCAACGCGGTCGGAGTGACGACGACATTGCTCTCCCGCCGGTAGTCACCCGCATTATAGTAGCCGATCACCCCCCGCACCGAGAGGTCCACGCCGCGCACGTCCTCTGGCGTGAGGAGCGGATGGTGGGGCGCATAGGCCGCGAGCAACGCCAAGTGCGAGCCAGCCGAGCCACCTCCGAGGACGATATTGTCCGGATTGACGCCATAACGGTCGGCGTTGTGCTTGAGCCATGCTACTGCCCGCTTCACATCACCCTGCATACCCGGTACATTCGCCTCCTGGATCAGGCGATAGGAAACGTCCATCACCACATGCCCCTGCGCCGCCAAATGCCGGAACCAAGATTCCGTAGGCCCACCCTTGTCGAATGCCGAGTAGCCACCACCATGCAAGTAGATGAAGCCCAACCCGGAGGATACGACGCCGTCGGGCGGGGACCAGATGTCAGCCAGCAGTTTCCGATCGGTCTCCGGTACGGTTGCGAAGGTGACGTCGCGCTCGACGTGCACCCCCGGCGCAACCGAGAGCTTCCATGTCCAGCGTTGGGCCAGCATTCCACCCTTTAGGTGAGATGGAATCCGCTCCTGCCAGCCGGTGCCAAATGCTTCAGCGAAGTTGGCGCTCGACGCCATAACCTGTTGCGTGTAGATGGCACTCATGCTGGCAGCCGCTAGGCCCGCCAGCACGACTAGGCTAGGTCCCTTTACCGCCTTAGGATACCTGCCGCGTTCCAGCCAGAGCGCAGACAGGCCAAAGACGGCTCCCACTCCCCCCACCACTCCGGCGAAAGGTGCCAGCGACCCTGCAAGGATCTTGGGTATCGATAGCATGAACGCGCCTGGGCCAAGTGTCGCAGCCGAAACCCTGTAGAACTGGGCGCTGCCCAGCGCCAGCGCCGAAAAGGAGAGAATGCCACCGGCTATCGTCGCCACACGGGCGAGCCGGTGCCCTATCTTACTTGTACCCGCGGTGACCCGTGGTAACTCCAAGGTCGAAGTACTCATGTTCTTCTAGTTCCCTTTCTCGGGACCTTCCGGACGTATACCTTTTCTTCAGCACAGGCTCACGATTAAAGAGAGGGCGCGGTAGTGACGAGCGCGTCCAGTCAGGCGACTGTGGACACTCTGCTCAATCTAACCGTACTTGCTTTTGAAGGTGGAGAGAACAGCAGAACGGGGAGTCTTTACCCTGGTCAACTGACCAGCCATCTACACAGTGGCCGGCGATGCCCAGGAGCTGTCTCTTGGCGAGATACCACGCCGGTTGTTATTTCGGCAGCAGCGTCACCCGAACAAATTGATGCTGCCGTCCGCGTACTCGACTACCAGTACAGCACAGAAGGAATCCTCCTCGATGCCTACGGCAGAGGAAGCAGCCAGGGCGATCCACGCATGGCAAAGTTTGTCATATGGATGGCACACCAATCATTGATGCGCGCCCCCTTGTACTATACTCTGTTACACCATATCCGTTGTTTTTACCCATAGTAATTGCGCCAATTTACCACCCTGCGCCTCCCTACAGGCACGGTAACGATGTGTAATCCGCAGAAAATATATAGTGTTGATTGATGCGGGCGGCCCCCACAGACTTTTCACGCGGACTTCTCACACAGAGTTTTCTCATAGAATTTCACGAGGAGGATGACATGCAAGGAAAGAGACTTACTCGACGGCAATTTGTGCAACTCTCCGGCCTGAGTTTAGCTGGAGCCGCCCTGGCAGCCTGTGCCGCCCCGGCGGCTGGCCCTGCCCCAGCCTCCAGTGGCGGAGAAAGCGCCCCTAGTGCCGAGGTCACAGAGGTACGCTTTGCTACCGACTGGGTAGAAGGCGCGCGTGGGGCAACGATTGAGACGGCTATGAAGGACTTCCCCGAAGAGCACCCCGAAATTAGCGTCGTTCTTGAACCCATTGGTGTGGACTATTTTGACCGTCTCCAGATCCAATTCTCCGGCGGCACTGTGGCCGATGTGATCCTTTTTGAAGGCGTGTTAGCGCCGGATTACATTGCGGAAGGATTGTTGGCCGACCTGGCCCCCACGCTAGAATCCATGACCATTGACATGAGCAAGTGGCGACCGGGCGCAGTGGATATCTTCCTGCAGGAAGGTAAGGTCTATGCGCTCCCCTTCCAGTTGACGCCAGCGATCTGGGTCTATAACAAAACCATGTTCATGGAAAAGGGTGTACCGGAGCCGGACGATACGTGGGATTGGGCAAAGGCCTTGGAGGCGGCTCAGGCGTTAACAGATGCACCCAACACTTACGGCTATTGGGCGCGCGTCGATATGAACCACGGCTATGGCAGCATGGGGCTTTCCAACAGCGACACCCATTGGGTCAGCGACGATTTCACCCAGACGATGTTTGGCGAGCCTGGCTTTGCTGAGGCCATCCACTGGATCATCGACAGTGTGCATGAATACCAAGTCTCCCCGCTACCCGCCGAGGTCGAAGGGCTGTTGACTGCCGGTGTCTCCAACCTCTTTGTCACAGGCAAAATCGCCATGAATCCGGTTAACGCAGGCAGCGTTGGTTCCTTTACCCGCGATATCGGTGACCGCTTTGAGTGGGATATCATGCCCACCCCCAAGGCTCCGCAGACCAGCAGAGGTGGCGGGCTGTGGAACGACCAGCCGCATGTGGTCACTGCCAACGCCATCGAGCGCAATGTTCTCGCTCAGGCGACCGAATTGGTGCTCTATCTAGCCGGTGATGAGGTTCAGGGCAACATTGCCAAAGACCGCGGCTCCTGCCCCACTGTGGCGGCGATTCAAGAGAGCGATACTTACCTCGCGCCCCCACCCAACAACATGCAGGTGGTCATTGATGAACTCAAGCAGGAGGTGGGACCCAAATACTTCCCCCGCTTCCTTGAGTGGTACAACGCGGTGAATAAGGAGTTTGAACTAGGATTGATCGGCGAACGCAGCGCCGATGACACGATTGAGGCGATGGTCACCGAAGGCAACAAGATTCTCGCCAGCCTCTAAGGTTTGCTTTCCGCGTTTTGCTTTCTGCCGTGGGATGGAGGCGTTACACTGAGCGTTACAGTGGCTCCATCCCACGCATTTCTTGCCGTTTCCGGTCTAAAGGTATTGCTATGAGCGTTCTTTCTCAACCCACTCGATGGCGTCTCCCCAAGGTGCGGCGGCGCGAATGGCAAGGGCTGCTCTATATCTCCCCCTGGCTGATTGGCTTTGCCATCTTCACAGTTTATCCCTTCTTCTGGTCCATTCAACTCAGCTTTATGGACTGGAAGGGCATCGGTGAGCCGGACTTTATTGGCTTTGCCAACTACACGCGCATGTTCACGGATGACGAGGCGTTTATCTTTAGCATACGCAACACGATTGTCTATACCCTTGTCCATGTGCCGGGGATTATGATCCTCGCCTTTGCCGTGGCCCTACTTCTCAACGAGCGTGTGCGCTTTATGCCAATCTTCCGCACCCTGTT
>CAMPHP010000187.1 GCA_946885925.1 uncultured Litorilinea sp. | reverse complement strand
ACCCTTCCTTGGGACTTCAAGTTCCAAGGAAGGGTCCATCGACAACTTGTGAGCGGAAGACCAATACAAAACGCTACAGATACGAAACGCTACAGACTCAAGATGAGAGCAAGTAATAGTAATGCAGCAGCGCTGGCAACAAGATAGCGATTGCTATAAAAGACTTCGTTCCAGTTCTGTTCATTCTCTAGGGGGCGAGCTAGACCTGTGGAAGGGGCATTGTAGTGGGGGATTGGCAGCGAACCAAAGAGCATCTCGCGCAGGGAGCGAATATTGGGGGGGCGCTCGTTGGGGTGCATAGCGAGGGCTTGAAACACAACCCGTTCCACGCGCGGTGAGACTGCCGGATTGATGTTGCGCAGAGAAACCAATACACCGGGACGCAAGAATCTCTCTTTGGCATCCGCTGGGGGAATACCTGAAAGGAGATGGTAGAGAGTCGCTCCCATGCTATAGATGTCGCTGCGCGCATCCGTATAGCCTGTGTCGCCTCCATATTGTTCCAAGGGGGTATAAGCTACCGTACCTCGCCCTTGCACAACTGTAACAGTGCGGCTATCATCATCGTGCAATACTTTGACAAGACCAAAGTCTACCAGCTTAACCGTGCCACGCGGGGTGACTTTAATATTGCTGGGTTTCACATCGCGATGGACAACGGGGGGATCTTGGTCATGGAGATATTCCAGCGCATCCAGCAGTTGGCCGGCCCAACCCAACACTTGCTGTTCACTAAGGAATTCACCAGCTTTTTGCTGTTCACTTACGATTTCA
Source organism: uncultured Litorilinea sp. (assembly GCA_946885925.1). The sequence goes on along the minus strand of CAMPHP010000187.1, from coordinate 5,678 downwards.
TGCAAATCGCGTCCTTCTACAAAATCCATGACCAGGTACTCACGCCCGCGTACGGAGAAGTAATCGGAGACTTTGGGCAGGTTGGGATGATCTAATCGTGAAAGGATGCTGGCTTCAATGCGGAATTGTTCCGACATCTGATCCAGTTCTTCATCTGAAAGGGCATTGTCGGCGAGGGCGGGCAAAACTTCTTTGATGGCACAGATGCGCCCCTCTAGACGGCGATCTGCTGCTTTATAGACCGCACCCATGCCGCCTTGCCCTACTAGTTCGAGAATTTCATAGCGCCGGCGCAGCACGCTGCCGGGTTCAAGGATTTGTTGCACGCGGATGACCTTTGTCCTACTCGTGTTCTACTGGCTGGTGTCCTGCTGATTGTTGTTGCGTTTATCGTTGACTCTTGCCAACATTTCGCCCCTGGATCAAGTTTGGTATAATGCGCTCAATATTGAGCTTAGCACCCGTTTGCCCCATACCCACGATAGGGTGTGTCTGTGTTGGAACGGCAGGCCCGTTTCATGGGTTGCTGTACCCCATTATGCGCAAGCGTTGAAAGGCTGTCAATCTGTAGGTTGATTCGTGCCCAGCGCATGGGTCCCTTGTAAGGGAGAGACTCATACGTGTGAAGCTAAGTGACTGCCGCCAAAATCGCTCTTGACGGTAGGGAGAGCAATGGTTTACAAACAAAGGTACTATGAGTACACAAATTGAACACGAAACCGCCGACCGAACGGAACCCTTGGTAACTGCCAAACATCGTGAGACTGCGATGTTGGTGCTCCAGCGTGGCTCCGAGGCCGGACGACGTTGGCCCTTGGATCGTACGCGTCCTTTGATCATCGGGCGCAGTGATGAATGTGATATTGTGTTGCCTGATCGCCAGGTAAGCCGTTATCATGCCCAGATTACTTGGCAAGGCGACCATTATCATGTGGAGGATTTGGGTAGCAAGAATGGTACCCATGTCAATGGACAAGAACTGAGCGGCCCTGTGGGGCTGGGCGACGGTGACGAGATACAGATTGCGCTCCGTTTTAAGTTGGCCTTTGTGGATGCAGGCGCAACCGCCCCGCTCACGTTGGAAGGAGACGAGCAAGGGTTGCGCTTGGATAAGGAGACGCGCCAAGTCTGGGTCAATGGTCATCAAGTTGATCCACCCTTGAGCCTGCATCAGTTCCGTCTCTTGGAATCGTTATGGGATGCTGGCGGCAGTGTGATTAGCCGCGATCGCGTCATCAATGCAGTTTGGCCCGAAGCCATTAGCGAAGGTGTTAGCGAGCAGGCGATTGACGCATTGGTGCGGCGGTTGCGCGAGCGATTGGCGGAGACCGATGAGGAATTCCGCTATATTGTGACAGTGCGCGGCCACGGCTTCCGGCTGGAGAATCGTTGACGTTGCGCTACTCCAACCCACTTAACCCAGTCACGTCACATTGCCTGCGCGGGAGGGGATTTCAGCGTTGGCTATCTCTGTGACCTTACCAGTATCTGGACGAGTGCCGATATCTGGGCCAATAGTCAAACCGGCTACATCCTTAACAACGCCTTTGGGCCTCTATCTGCATGTCCCCTTTTGCGAGCGCAAATGTCCCTATTGTGACTTTAACACCTATGCAGGATTGCATGATTGGTTTGGGCAGACAGTCGATGCACTGACGCGTGAATTGGCAATGTGGGCTGAACCATTGGATGGCCGTCCGGTTACGTCGATCTTCCTCGGCGGCGGCACACCGACTGTACTCGATGCTGAACAACTCAGGCAGTTGTTTGGATCTGTGCGTGAGCATCTGACGCTGGCGACGGACTGTGAGATTACTTGCGAGGCCAATCCGGGCACGGTAGACCGGGCAAAGTTTCAACTGCTGCGCGAGTTGGGTGTTAACCGTCTCAGCATGGGGGTGCAGAGTTTCCAGCCCGACGAGTTAGCCTTCTTGGGACGTATCCACAGCGTTAAGGATGTGGATCTAGCCTTTGCTGCAGCACGGGCTGCTGGCTTTGATAATATCAACTTGGATTTTATCTTTGGCCTGCCCCACCAGTCCGTGGCAAACTGGGCGGCAACCTTGGATCGGGCCTTGGCGTTGGGACCGGAGCATTTGAGCCTGTACAGCTTGATTGTGGAACCAAATACGCCACTCAACCATTGGGTGGAGACAGGCAAGGTGGATGCGCCCGACGAGGACGCAGCGGCAGAGTTGTACCAACTGGCGTTGCAGCGGCTCCAGGAGGCGGGCTATGAGCATTACGAAGTCTCCAACTGGGCCAAGCCTGACCCAATCATGCATGGCAAAGTAGCGCATGAGAAAGCAGCCCAGGAAAAAATAGCAGATGACAGTTTGCAGGGGCCAAATCCTGTAGCCGCTTCCCGCCATAATCTGCTCTACTGGCGCAACCAAGAGTATGTGGGTATTGGGCCTGGGGCACACAGCCATCTGCGAATTATATCGGAGGATGGGGAAGTGGTCAGCCGTCGTAGCAGCAACCGCAAGCCTGTCCCTGGGTATGTGAAGCGGATGATGGCGGGGCAATCCGTCGTGGAAATGGAAGAAATTCTAGCCCCGCGCGTTTCGATGGGTGAGACAATGATGCTGGGGTTAAGGCTGGTGAAAGAGGGAGTTCCCTTTGCTCACTTTGCCGAGCTTCACGGTGAGGATTTGCGCACTGTCTTTGCACCAGAGATCGCGCGGCTCCAGGCACAAGGATTAATTGTGTTGGATGAGCAGCGGGTGCGTTTGACCACGCATGGGCTACTGGTGGGTAATCAAGTATTTATAGAATTTTTGTAGAATTCATAACGATTAAGGATGATGCCTAAATGACGCGGGCCATGTATCCGGGGACCTTTGACCCGATCCATAATGGACATATTGATATCGCCGCGCGCGCCAGCATGATCTTTAATGAGGTGGTGGTGGCAGTCTATGATGCGCCGCCCAAAAAGCTGCTCTTTACCACCGACGAGCGTCTTGAACTAGCTGCCCAAGCATTGGCGCATCTACCTAATGTTTCGGTTGTGCCCTATGCGGGTCTTACTGTGACCTTTGCACATGAGGTAGACGCATCGGTGATTGTGCGCGGGTTACGCAGCGTGGCCGATTTTGAGTATGAACGTCAGATGGGCTGGGCGAATCATGCTCTTGCACCAGGAATCGAACTCTGTTGCTTCTATTGTAATGGCGACTATGCTAGCCTGAGCGCGACTATCCTCAAGGAAGTAGCAAGTTTGGGCGGCAATATTAGCCAATGGACACCTCCCCATGTACAAGCCGCACTTGAGAGCAAATTCCCGCGCGTCGAGGCATTGTCAACGTCTCGCGCGCTTTCACGTAGTGGTGGCAAACTTGCGCGTCGTAGCTCGTAAGTAGAGTAATTCATAGTGAGCGGTATTTTCTTGCACGTTAGTGGTTGCGTTTTTATCTTTTAATTATCTGTTGTCCCTCATCCTGCAGGAGGTGCGCCATCGCTATCTTACAGTTGATCGATCAACTGCACGCACTCATCAGCCACGGAACGGAGGTTCCCTTTACGTCTTACCGGCTCGTGCGTGCGCGCGATATCGAACAGTTGTTAGAGCGGATGCGAATTACGGTGCCCAGTTCCATTCGCGAGAGCGAACGGACGTTAGCCGAGCGCGACCGCATCATAAACGACGCGCGAGCCGAAGCCGACCTTATCATCCAACAAGCGCGGCAGCAGGCAATGGAGATGCTCAGCGAGAAGTCGCTGATTGCTACCGCCCAAGCCGAAGCCGAACGCATTATTGGTGAAGGCAAGGAAATTGCCCGTCGTCGCACAGAAGAGGCCGATACTTATGCTGTTCAGGTTCTCAATGATCTTGCCCAGCGTTTGCAGACGGTCTTGCAGCAAGTCTCCAATGGCATTGAACTGATGCAGGAAGGGCAAAGATTGCCCATTGAACATCCTGAGCGGCCTGAGCGCAAGCCCCGCTTTCCACCAAAAAGCTAGGCCAAAAAGTTAGGCCGAGGAGTTAAGCCAGTGCCGGACTCTGTTGCGGTGCGCTGGCTGCATTTTTTGACAGTGACCCTCCCTGCGTTTATACTATAGGTCTGTCTTCTGCCTGGAAGAACGCTATTTGCTGCGCGCAGATAGAGCGCGCACTATGCTTGTAGCGTCTGGTGCAGAGGGATGAGTTGGGAATGTGCAGAATGGTGTGGTGGCAGGGAGCGACACGATGCAGTTTAACGTAGCGCAGTTGCTCAAAGAGCCAATCGGTGCCACGCGACGTTTTGAGTTGGTTGAGGATCTGGGTACGCTTGATCCGGAATTGGCACTTTTGGGCCCACTGGTGGGCGAGTTAGAATTAATCCGCATCCACAGCGGCATCTTGGCACGAGCCAATCTCAGCACTGCTTTGCAGGTCACTTGTAACCGTTGTTTGGAGCCGATTGCGCTCCCTGTGCGGTTTACAATCGAAGAGATGTTTCGTCCGTTAACCGAGGTGCATACAGGTCGCTATATTGCCCCGGATGAGTTTGAGGGCGAGGAAGAAGATCTGGAAGATGCGGCGCTGATCATCGATGAACACCACGTTCTCGATTTGTCGGAAGTAGTGCGCCAGAATATTTGGTTGGCGTTGCCCATGTATCCCAGTTGTAATTGGGCAGGGGCAGGCGAGTGTCCAAACCTGACGGTTTACCTGCGAGAGGTTGCCACCACGCAGGGGCAAGAGGGAGAGGATGCTGCCACAGAAGAAGAGACCGTTGATCCACGCTGGGCGGCGTTGTTGGCATTACGCAAAGAGAAGGACAACCAGGATACTTAGTCCAGGATGCTTAGTCCAAGAATCCTAGTCCAAGAATCTTAGTGCAGGATATTTAGTAAGTAAACTGTGAATAAACGCTAGGATTTATAGCGAGAACGTGTTTTATCACAAGAATATGTCGGGGACGCCGATCTGGCGAAATGATTTGAGGAGCAAAAAATGGGACCATTACCAAAGCGTAAATTGAGCAAGGGGCGGCGTGATCGCCGTCGGGCGCACGATGCCATCGGCGTGCCCCATCTAGTACAGTGTCCGACTTGTAAAGAGAAGATGCTGCCGCACCGGGTCTGCCCGCGATGCGGTTCATACCGAGGACGACAAGTCCTCAACCTCGATACAGCGGCGTAAGCTGAGTGCACAGGAGACGAGGGGGGATTTGGACGTAAGTGCCAAATCCCCCTTTGTATTTGCGCCTAGATACGTCCTGTCATACCGTAGGGTTCTCTTTAAGCGAGCAGAGAGACCCTTACAGAGTGACAAAACATGTTGGCATGACAAAGTCGTTTTTGTGATGACCTGTAGACGAGTACCTTGTGGAGTGGGATATGGCTGGATTTGATTTTGTAGCGGCAGGACGTGGTGTTGCCTTTCTCTTTCCAGGACCGGGAAGCCAGTCGGTGGGTATGGGGCGCGAGTTGGCAGCGACCTATCCAGTCGCCGCGGCGACCTTTGCTGAAGCGGATGAAACGTTGGGCTTTGGTCTGAGCCAGCTCTGTTTCGAAGGGGCAGAGGCAGAGTTAACCGATACCATCAACGCACAACCGGCACTGTTGGCAATGGCGATTGCGCTTTTGCGCGTTCTGGAAGAAGAACTTGGCTCGGTGACAGCCCTGAACACGAATGCTCCAGCGTATTGCGCCGGGCATAGCATGGGTGAATATTCGGCGCTGGTCGC
>CAMPHP010000186.1 GCA_946885925.1 uncultured Litorilinea sp. | reverse complement strand
AACGTGGGCAGAGAGACCCTTCCAGGGTGACAAAGCAGGTTGGCCTGTCATGCCGTAGGCATCTCTCTGGGTAGCGCGGTTGAGCAGAGAAACCATTCCAGGATAACAAAGCGTGCCTCTATAACCTGGAATAGACCCTCCGGCAGACGAAAATGGCAGGATATTACTGTAATTTTCGTGCTTCTACGCCTAGACTTCTTGTTATTGACGCTGTAATGAGTACCGGAGTAGGTGTCTTGATGATTGGCATCATTGGCGATAAATCTATTGGCAATGAACCTGTTGGCAATGGTATTGTATAGTTCAAATTATTTCGTTCTAATACCGCAGTACCTGGTCGCAGCGTGTGGCTGGGGAAATGCTTGACGGAAAGGATGTCGTCGTGTCACGTCAACGCACCTATGTTGTTGTGGCTGGAATTATGCTGAGCCTTTTCATGGCGTCTATGGAGGCAACGGTCATTGCCACAGCAATGCCCACGATTGTTTCGCAGTTGGGCGGACTAGAGATCTATAGTTGGGCCTTTTCCGCTTATATGTTGACCTCGACCTGTACTGTGCCAGTCTATGGCAAGCTGTCAGACATTTATGGGCGGCGCATTATCTATGCGATTGCAATGGCGTTGTTTTTAATTGGCTCTGTCCTGTGTGGCTTGTCGCAGAGCATGGAGCAGTTGATCTTCTTCCGTGCGCTCCAGGGGATTGGCGCTGGTGGTGTAATGCCGCTGGCTTTTATCATTATTGGCGACCTCTTTTCTTTTGAGCAGCGCGCACGGATGCAGGGCTTTTTTGCTGGCGTATGGGGTGTTTCTTCGATTGTTGGTCCCGTGCTGGGTGGCTTTTTGGTGGATCAGGCTTCATGGCATTGGGTCTTCTACGTCAACGTAATTCCAGGTATTATCGCCTTTGCCCTGGTCTGGATTGGCTGGCGTGACAAGCTGGGCCACAAGGAAGACGTGGTCATTGACTATGCCGGAGCGGTGCTGCTGATGGCCGCGGTGGTGCTCTTGCTATTGGGCCTATCCGACCTGAGTAGCCCGCTGGGTATGGGGTTGGTGGCGGTTGCGGTGGTACTCTTTATTCTGCTTTGGGTGGTAGAGCGCCGCGCCGTTGATCCTGTATTGCCCTTGGCACTTTTCCGTGACCGTCTTTTTGTCACGGCCGCGTTGCATGGCACATTGGCTGGGTGGGCAATGTTTGGCAGCTTATCCTTTGTCCCTCTCTTTGTGCAGACAGTGATGGGCACTTCGGCAACCGAGGCAGGCACGACGATTACACCGATGATGTTGGGTTGGGTCTTGGCCTCTGTGGTGGGGGGACGCCTCTTGCTGCGTATCGGCTATCGCACGATAGCACTGGCCGGTATGGTGTTGCTGACTTTGGGGGCCTTCTTGGTCTCGCAAAGTGGTACGGATGCCACGCGGCTTGAGGTGATGGTCTATCTAACCATGATGGGGATAGGCATGGGCTTATCGGTTCCATCCTTCTTGATCGCAGTGCAAAGCAGCGTACCCAGACGTCAATTGGGTACAGCAACCTCAACGCTCCAGTTTTGCCGCAGCATCGGCGGTACACTTGGTGTTAGTGTCATGGGCGCATATTTGACCTTGCGATTGACCAATGCCCTAATCGCCGCCGGACTAGATCCCAACGCCGTCTCGCTCAACAGCCTGATGGAGTCTGCTGAGGGTGCCGCGGTGACACTCACAGGCCCGATGCGGGATGCGATGGCTATTGCAATTGAAGGGGTTTTTGTATTGGCCTTTATCGCCGCAGCGTTGGGGCTGATTGCCACGGCTTTTGCACCTGCTGGGCGTATTGGTCAACTGGGTGGTCAGCCTAGCGAGGGTGATGAAGCGGGTACGCATGGGACGGATTTCGTGCCGGAGGTATAGGTCTAGTCGTTCGCTTATTTTCTGTTGATGTCGTGACAAGCGAAAGGAGCAGACTGATGGCTACGAATCGATTTGAAGGAAAAGTAGCCGTAGTGACCGGAGGCGCATCTGGTATCGGTGCCGCTATTGTTCGTCAATTGTTGGATGAGGGCGCACGTGTAGTCGCCGGTGACATTAATACGGAGTTACTGACGAAGATGGAAAGCGAACTCGGCAGTAATTTCAAGGGCGTCAAGGTGGATGTCACCCGTGAAGACGAGGTTGCGGCAATGGTCGCAACTGCGGTTGAGCAGTTTGGTGGTTTAGATATAGCCTTTAATGTGGCTGGTGCACTACGTGCCGGCCCTATTGTGGATTTGGATGAGAAGGATTGGGATTTCACGGTTGATCTCGTGCTGAAGGGTGTCTTTTTGAGCACGAAGCACGAGGCCCGGCACATGAAGAATAATGGCGTGCAGGGTGCTATCGTCAATATTTCCTCTCTCAACGCGCATGTGCCGCTGTTTGGGGGCAGCGCTTATGCTTCGGGCAAGGCAGGTGTGGAGATGTTTACAAAGAATGCCGCGCTTGAACTCGGACGCAACGGGATCCGGGTCAATGCCATTCTGCCCGGTCTGGTGGCAACGCCACTCACCGCTAGGTTTATAGGCAATGAGGCGCTCTATCAAGACTACATTCAGCGCATTGTACTAGGCCGGGCGGCCTCGCCAGAGGAAATTGCCGCTCCTACTCTCTTCCTTGCCAGTGATGAAGCGCGCTATGTGACAGGAACCAGCCTTGTGGTGGATGGCGGGTGGGAGATCACCAACTATCCCGACCTAAGCAAATATATGTAAGTGCCGCTTGTGCGATTCTGCACCTAGGCCAAAATATAACCGGCGGTTTTCCAGCTATTGAGGCTGAAGAAACTGCCGGTTTTGTTTTGTAAGCGTGCAACTTGCTCGTTTTAGCCCAACATGCGATCTGCAATGAGCTTGACTGGTGGTGAACCATAGCTCAGGAGCGTGTCATGGAAACGCTTGAGGCTATAGGTGTCGCCCTCTTGCGCTTGCCAGTGGCTACGCAGCCCTTTGATCGCAGTCTTGCCGAGCAGATAGGCCGAGGGATAGGTCGGGTTGTCGTGGGTGGTATAGCGGCGCACTTCCCCTTCTGCCATCCGCCGGTCCAGGTGGACTTCATTTACCATCAGATCGACTGCCTCTTCAAAGCTCATGCCGCGCGTGTGCAGCCCGCAATCTACCACCACGCGCGCCGAGCGCCACAGCGCATTGCGAAGCTTGAAGAGCTGTACCCCCGGCTCGGTCATAAAGCCGGTTTCCTCCATCAAATCTTCGGTATACAACCCCCATCCCTCTACTAACACCGGGCTGCTAAAGTAGCGACGCATGGGTGCATTGGCGGTTGCCAGTTTGTGATGCACTTTCTGGATGTGATGACCAGGGTAGATCTCGTGCAGCGTGATTGAACGGGCAAAGAGATAGCAGTTGTCGCGCATGTGTTGAAGCTGGCGTTCTGGTGGCGCGTCCTTATCCAGCGGCGTGATAACCAGTTCGCTGTTCAGCCCGGCGGCATAGGGTGGCGTGGTAAACATCAAGCCCAACGGCGCACCCGCGCGCAGATATTCGGGCAGCCATTGGACCTGGGCATGTTCGTCCTCCGGCAGCGTGATCAAATCAGTCGCCATACAATGAGCACGTGCGCGCACCATCTCCGCATGATAGGTCTTGAGGAAATCCTCACCCTGGGCATGGTCGTCCTTGACTCGTTCGATCTGCTCATCCCAACTTTGCGAAGGATTTAGCTGGCGCGCATAGGCTTCCAATGCTGCCTTGTCTGCTGCCAACTGCTCTAGGCCAAATTCGTAGAGCTGGCGGTGATCGAGGTCGAACAGGTGGAAATTCTTGAGCAGAAAGTCAAAATGGTCAGGGCCGCAGGCGAAGCTGCCTGTGGCTTTGGCATGGAAGCCGCGCAGGAATTGCTCAAAGTCATCCAGACCACGCTGCACAGCGGCAGTCGCACGGGTCAGATCGTCTTGCAGCGTATTTTCTAGCTGGTGGGAAAAGCCGGGAATGGCTGTGGTAAGAAACTGGCGCAGTCCCTTGATGGCGGTAAGCCCCATCTCCACATGCAGCGGTGCCGTGTCCGGTGTGAGTTGTGCCTGGATCGTGGCGAGATAGCGGGGGGCAAGCCGCAACCGTGCCCAGAGACGTTCTGCTTGCGCGGTGGGCGAGGCAGTGGCAGTTGGCGTATCTGCACTCATCAAGTCTGTACGCATTAAGTCTGGACGCATTAAGGTAGAGAAGGCTGTCCCTAACTGCTCTATATACCAGTAGGGCGCGCACGTCCAGATGGCGCGATCCTCTAGGCGACGCAAGCTGGTCTGAACATCAATGAGCGCGACCTCTCGCTCCATACGCGCATCGGCGTCCAGATAGGCAGGATGAATGGCCTGGAAGCGGCTCAGAAAGTGCTTGCGCTGGGCGATTTCAGCAGCATAGGCGTCAGCGCTGTAATCGCCGAGGGTGGAATCATAATCCTGGATGCCTAATTCGGTCGCCTGGATTGGATCGGCGCTAAAGACCAACTGAAGATACTCGTCAATCAGGGTGGCGAGTTCGGTTTGGGCAGTTGTCACGATATATAGACCCTTAACCTATAGACCTTTAGTAGACCTTGGCAAATGTGCCGTTGGCGAGTTCTACCCCTGGCATTTCCAGCCCTGGCGCTTGCAGCCCGCTCAATGTACTGCGGAAGATGGCTCCTCCCTTCATTACCGCCTGGATGTTACGCAGGTCGCGGATTTGCTGGTCGGGTTTGCCGTCAATCACCAGGAGGTCGGCCTGCATGCCAGCCGCCAATGTGCCGGTGGTCTTTTCGATGCCACAGATTTTGGCGGAATCGGAGGTGGCAGCGCGTAGGGCTTCCAGAGGCGTCATCCCTGCCTCGACCAGTAGCTCGGTTTCGCGGATGGTGGCAACCGTACCACCTGCTGGATCGCTGGGGAGTAGGTCTGTGCCTGTGCCAATAGTGACCCCGGCAGCAATAGCGCGCTTGATCGAGGCAAAATGCTCGGCAGCAGCATCCTTGGCCTTCTCCAGCATCCACTCTTGCACGCCATGACCACGCATGTAATCTAGCTCTTGGGTAACGCAAAGGGTCGGCACTAGATAAGTACCTGCCTCAGCCATCATCTGCGCGGCTTCTTCGTCAAACTGGTAGCCATGCTCGATACAATCCACACCCAGGCGCACACAATCCTTGATCGGATTGTTGCCGCCAGTATGTGACGCGACGATCTTATGCGCGGAGTGTGCCACCTCTACGACCGCGCTAACTTCGTCATCGGTCATTTGCTTATCGGCAGGTTTCTCGCCCTTTGTGCCGATACCACCCGTTAGGCAGATCTTAAGCAGGTCCGCACCCGCACGCAATTGGCTACGGGACAATTCACGGAAGCCAGCAATGCCGTCGGTCTCTAAACAGCCCATTGAGTTGTGACCGTGACCACCTGTGGGGATCATGGCATGACCTGCCGAAAGGATGCGCGGGCCAGCCAAAACGCCTTTGTTGATGGCGTTACGCACATCAATGTCGGTGAAGTGGGCTTCGCCTACGCAGCGGATGGTGGTGGTGCCGGTGGTGATGGCTTCGATTGCACGACGGTAGACGAGCATCGTGCGATAGCCTGGCGTGAACTGGTCAATGCGCTTTTCGGTAAAGGGCAGGCGCAGCGCCAAGTGAACGTGGATATTGAAAAGCCCTGGCATCACCGTCTTGCCCGCTACATCTACCACACGGTCATCGCCTGCGGGTTGGGGTGCATGGGCAGCATTGCCAGCGTATTCAAGGGTTGTGCCGTTGATGACTACTGTGGCGGCTTCCAGTGCCGGTGCGCCAGTCCCATCGACCAGGCGGGCGTTGGTTAGAAATGTTCGCATGAATATCTCCTTGCGTTAGTTTTTGCTTCGACTTAACCCATCACCCATCAGGTTGCCACCAATGACAAAGAGGGCAATGGCGAGACCTGGGAAAACAGCGTTCCACCAGGCGATACTCATAATGCTACGGGCCTCGCTGACCATGCTGCCCCACGCGGGTGTGGGCGGTTGGACACCCAGGCCAAGAAAGCTCAAGGATGCTTCGTTGAGGATCATGGCTGACATATTCACTGTAGCGATGACGGCTAGCGGTGGCAACACCGAGGGGAGAAGATGCCGCCAGAGCAAACGGCCTGTCCCAGCCCCAATCGAACGAGCCGCCAGCATAAACTCTTGGCTGCGTAGGGTGAGGGTGGCCCCACGGCTGACACGCGCATATTGAACCCAACTGACCAAGCCGAGCACGATGATCATATTGGTCAAATTTTGGCCGACCGCGGTCATAATGGCGATGGCAAGAAAGACTGGCGGAAAGGAAAGTTGGATATCCATCAGCCGGGTGAGAAAGCGATCCACGCCGCCGCCAAAGTATCCAGCGACCATGCCCAAGGTGATGCCGATGGTCCCACCAAGCAGCACAGAAAAGAGACCTACTGCGGTAGAGACGCGCGCCCCATACATC
>CAMPHP010000185.1 GCA_946885925.1 uncultured Litorilinea sp. | reverse complement strand
AGGTTGGCAGGGTTAATATGCTCTGCCGATTCTTCCGTGGCTTGCCCAAGCAGCACCAAATTCGGATTGGAGGCGATACGCTCATCTTCATAGACACCCGGACGAGCGGCCAAACCAAACTGCAAGGCAACTTGGACACCCCCCTCATGATCGGTCAGCATCTTAACAAACTCGTAGGCCAATTCTTTCTGTTGCGAGAGACTCGTCACGGCCTCAGCGTCAATGTGGAGATGACCACCCCGATGACCGGCTGGCCCCTTGGGCATAAGCACAACGCCCCAGGTAAAGGCGTCCTCCACGAGCGTCCCGATGCTCATGTTCCAACCACCACTTTGGAACATAGCAAGTTGCTGGCCCACAAACATCTGTTCAGCACTACGTCCAGTCCCCTGCATCTGCTGAGGCGTGGGTGCCACTTGGTGCTCTGTAAAGAGCGCATGCACCCAGCGCAATGCTTCCTTGGTCCCTTCATCTTCCAGTAGGGATGTCGTACCATCAACGCTCATAATCTCAGCGCCATGCGTGAGGGTGTGGTTACGTAAGTTGCTATAGTCGCCAGTCGCGGGTAAAAAGCCATAAACGTCCCCACCCGTTGCCTCGCGTGCCACCTCTAGCAGCTTCTCCCGATCCCACTCCATAGTCGGCAGTTCCAATCCAGCCGCTTCGAGTAGATCCTGGTTATAAAAGAGGCAGGTTTGTACGCCATGTGCCAGTTCCGGCAGCCCAAATAGCTTATCCTCAAAACGAAGGGATGCGATGATACGCGGATAATAGCCATCTAGGCTAAAGTCTGACGCATCGGCGTCCACAAAATCATCAATGGGAGCCAGGCCATTGTTCTGCATGAGGAATTGATAGGAGCCAGAGCCGAGCGCGGTCCAGGCGACATCGCCCACAGTGCCAGCGGCGATCAGTGAGGCAACCTTCGGGCCATATTCAGCAGAACCAGCGGGGAATTCTTCCTCGACAACCGTCACACCAGGGTTGGCTTCTTCAAAAGCAGCAATACGGAGCGGATAGCTTTGATAATCGCCCAATCGGTGATGCCAGCGTAGAGTAGCACCTTCACGAGAGGTCGCGCCTTCTTCTCCGGAGGAAGCGCCGGGCACAGGGGCGGCACAAGCAGCCAAGGTGACGAGAACAGTACTACCTATTATGCCTCGTAGAAAGGAGCGTCGACTCATCGCGTTCACAACCATTGGAACCTCCTTGGGTGGAATATCCGCTAGGGGACGGATTAACGAATGGTAGAGATATGGCTCCATGACTTGCAGTAACAGCACAATGCACCATAATGCAATGTGGCAGCGATGATGTTGCAAGGGAAGGTAGCGATATAGATGCGTTATAGATGCGATATGGAGCGGTGCGATGTTAGCTTGTTGCGTTTGGGAGCACAATCATCATATCATTGCCCCCTAGATGGTGCAACCTACTTTTCTGCCTCCCCCTGCCGCCTATTCACTGGAACATTGCACCTTACCCTTTCGTCATTTGCATAAGTGCTATTTGCATAAGTGCTATTTGCATAAGTGCTACAATAAAGTCCAGCAGGAACCGTAGAGTCCGTCCCTTTGCTGCGGGTTCCCGTCCGCATGTACGGAAGGCGAAACATGGCAGCAAAGCAGTAGCGCAATGATGTTACACGAGTACCGGCGAATATAACTGCGTGAATATAATCACTACGTGAATATAAAGGTGAATATAAAACCAAAGGCAGGATAGATAGGCCATGAAACTCGACAAATTTACCTGGGCTGTAATTGGGGTAGTGCTGGTGCTCTTAATCGCCGCAGTGGTTACGGTGAATATGACAGGCGGGCAAGGCGTAGAGGCACAAGAATACATGCCGCTAGATACGCCCGAAGCGCCGGTCTACAATGCGTTTCTAGCTCTCCAACGCGGCGATCTAACCACAGCCCGCGAGCAATATAGCGAGATGATCTTGCAGCAGAACGAGCGGGATAATTACGATCCCTTTGCTGGGCGTACGGCATCTACAAACAGCAGCCAGAGGCTACGCATCATCAAGGTTGAACCCGTCCCCGATGATCCGAACCGTGCCTTAGTAACGTTTATACAAGACACCTATAGCCAGGGTGGGCTATTTGGCGCGGGTTCCACTTGGAGCCGTGAGGTCACAGTGGAGGTGATACGCGAGGAAGATGGCTGGAAGATCAATACACCGGAATATTTCTGGTAAGCGCGGCCCAATAAGAGACAAGGGAATTTTATGACTACCCTAGATTCTGCCGCACGGACTCGCCCTGCGGATGGCGGCGCACGGACCTTTGTGCGACGTCTCTACTTCTACGGCATGGCGCTCATCAGCCTCATCGCTGCATTGATCGCCGCCGACAATCTCATTTATATCCTAGATGGTATATGGCTCGGCAGCAATGTAGGAGAAGCCGTCTACACCATTGACTTCTACACCCGCGATGCCATTGCTGGGAATGGCGGCGTGTTGTTGGTTGCCACGCCGATCTTCCTCGTCCATTGGGCGGCAATCCTGAACCGCCGTGATCTGGAAGAGTTGCACTCTGGCATGCGCAAATTCTTCCTCTATGTTGCCGCGGCAGTCGCCGTAGGGTATGCGCTTTACAACGCCTTTAGCCTGATCCAAGGCATCGCACAATTGGCGTTTGGAATGCCAGTGAGCGAAAGCACTATCTGGCCCGCTGGCTGGCTCCATGACCTACTCATGCTGCTGATCGGGTTGGCGTTGCAACGCTATTTTCTCAATATTGCACGCACGGATGGTGATCTGGGCCAAGAAATCGGTATTGCTGGTACTTGGCGGCGGCTCTATCAGACCTTGGCAGGACTCTTTGGGCTGGGGCTTGTCATCTTCGGCAGTGTAGGACTGATCGAAACCTTGCTGCGCATGGCGCTCAATGCAATTGGGGTGCAGGTGACAGTTATCGGGTGGTGGGCACCCAGGTTAGCGGACCATCTAGCCCAACTACTGGTGGGCGCGCCGTTGCTGCGACTCAACTGGGTGCGCTGGCAAGCCTTGGCTGTTGCCCATCCGCAAGAAGCACAAACGGCATTACGGCGTTTCTATCTCTATGTGGCAGTGGTTGGGGGCGCACTGACGGTTCTGCTGCCAGTGGCGGAATTGCTCCGTTCTCTGATCTTGGTGCTTCTAGGCGAACTGAGTTTCACCGATCCTCAATTCATCGACATCCTCACCACGACAATTGCTGCAACTCCGGTTGGGTTGGCGATCTGGCGCTGGCATTGGAGTTTCCTGCAACGAGAGGCCGCGGCCTATGGCGAAAGTCACGAGGGCGCACTGATCCGGCGGCTCTACTACTATGCTGTTGCAGCAACAGGGCTGATCATCCTCTGGTTTGGCGCGGTTGACGTGGTGCAGGTGGGGCTGGATTGGATCAGCGGGCAGATCACCACAGGAGGCGACCGCATCTGGGTTTTTCCCCTTGCTGCAGGACTGAGCCGCATCGTGGTAGCAGCACCTATCTGGGCCTACCATTGGCAAGTGGTGCAGCGTGTGGCGCGCCAAGATGATGCCGCAGGCCGCGCAGAACGTGCTTCTGGCCCACGCAAGGTCTATCTCTATGGGGTGGCGCTAGTCAGCGGCTTGGTTATCCTCTTTTACCTAGCCCAGGTGGCTTACCGGCTCTTGCTGGTGCTATTGGGCGATCCTACTGTAAGTTTTATAGGGGCAGAGGCAGCGGGCGACCTCGCACGCAGTGCCATCGCGGCCATCATCTGGACTGTCCATGTCCTGGCAATTCGTGACGATGCCAAAATGGGTGCGGACGCGATAGAAACACCCCTGGATCTAACGCCAGTCGAACGCCGCGCCATTCTCGAAGCACGCATTAACCAACTGGAAATAGAGCTGAAGCAGTTGCGCGAGGAACTGGCATCACTGCCGCAGTAAATACATCGCAGTAAAAAATACGTCAGAGATACTCACGCAGAGACGCGAAAGAAGAGAGTCTTTCTTACTCTCCCTTTCGCGTCTCTGCGTGAGATTGCAGCGAGGAACGCGTTACCCTTTCACCTGGACTTCGACGCGGAAGAATTTAGTAAGTTCTTGGCACAGCCGGTCATTGATCGAGCAAGGATCATCGGGAAAGGCTAAAGTGGTAGGTTTACCGTTAGACTTGATGGTGATCAGGAATTGATCACGCCCCTTGGGATTGCGTACAGTCTCAACAATCTGCTGGAGCCGGTACTTATCCCGGTCAAGATCGCCAGAGGGGCGGAAAACGATCTGCATGGTGCGCTTGCCATTGGCAATCAAGCTATTCTGCCCATTCTGTCTTTCGCTGTGACCATTACCATGCCCGTTACTTTGACCATTTTTATGCCCATTTTTAGGCCCATTCCCATGCTGGGCATCTGAATCATCTTCACCCTTTGCCACGCCATCAGCTTGGCCTGTTGCCTCTAGCTCTGCCAGCAACGACGGGTCGTTCTGAAGCGACTTGGGTAAGGCAATCACAAAATCGCCATCTTCCTCGCGCAGGTTACGCGATTCATGCAAATAGGGATTGTCGGGCGCAGCTTGCTCGCTCGGCTTATCTGGCTCGTTCTCCTTTTCCACCTCAGCACGTAACGCCGCATTGTTTTGCAGGGATTTAGGCAAGGGAATCTCAAAATTCCCGTTTTCCTCGCGCAAGTTACGGGACTCGTGCAAATAGGGGTTATCAGGCGCAGCCTCTTCCTGCGGCTTGATGGTATAGCCAGCCGCAGGGACGTCACTCTTCGAGTTGGATGCACTTTGAGTCGCGCTCTCTGCAACAACTTCTGCCTTCAACCAAGCAGGCGGCTCATTGGCAAAAGGGTTCTCCTCTTGGAAGTAGCTGCTGTCATCGTCTCCTTCAAAGCCATTCATGCCATTGCTAAAGCCATTGGAGGCGTCGTTGTTTTCATCCATGCTGCTTCCCTCCAAGTGGAAACCGTTAATGGTGGGTATGATGTCTAGGAGTGGCTTCTGATATTCAGGTTCAGGGCCAATGGCAATCGCCATGTCCACATAGGTTTGGAAGCTATCCGCCAGCAGGCTGGTCTGCCCCTCGCGCGTTTGGGCTTTGCCCTTGACCATGACCACTGAATCAGGGACGAGCAGTTCTTTAACCTCGGCATAGGTGCGTGGAAAGACGACAACCTCACATTGACCGCCCATATCCTCAATTTGGACAAAGGCCATCTGGTCACCCTTTTTGGTGTTAATCGTGCGTACGCTCGTAATCATCCCTGCCAATAGCACACCCTTGCCATCATAGCGTTCATCCAACTCGCTACAACCACAGGTGACGATGTTACGAATATCCACACTCAAGGCCTGAAGCGGGTGGCTCATGGCATAGACGCCCAACAATTCCTTTTCCCATATTAGCTTTTCACGCCCCTTTACTTCCTCAAGGTCGGGCAGCCGGATGGGTGAAACCGAAGTTGCTCCCCCCTCGCTCATCAAATCGAACATGGAGAGCTGGCCGCTATCGCGCGCACTAAAGACCGAGGCAGATTGGGCAACCATCTGGTCGAGAACATTCAACATCTGGTTGCGATTGCCAAAGCGATCAAATGCCCCGACCTTGATCAGACATTCCAACGCACGCTTATTGACCTGGCGCAGATCAACGCGCTCACAGAAATCTTCAAGCGACTGAAAGGGGCCACCCTCCTCACGCGCCGCCAAGATGACCTTGACAGGCCCTTCGCCCACATTCTTGACCGCGGCCATGCCAAAGCGGATAGCGCTGCCTTCAGGCACAGGGAATTGATAGGCCAGGTTGGGGTCGCGACGGCTGTTGCTCTCCGTGTCAGCAGGGCGCGTCTGAATCTCAAAATCAAGCCCGCTATAGTTAACGTCGGGTGGCAGCACGTCAATGCCCATGCGCCGGCATTCGTTGATGAAGTTGATGACCTTCTCAGTCTTATCACGCTCAACCAACAGCAGCGCGGCCATGTACTCCACAGGGTAATGGGCCTTGAGAAAAGCCGTCTGCACCGTAATAACGCCGTAGTCAGCCGCATGGCTGTTATGTACCAGAATATCGTTGGCGACAAAGTTGTGAGTACCGGCAATCTCTAGATCATAGGTCTGCTTTTCACCCGCATACTCAATGCTAACAATGCGATCCCAGTAAATATCGCTGGTGGCATAACACCGCAATTCGTCACTGGCAAAGTAGTCAGCGATGGCGGCAGTGTTGGTGGGATAAAATTCCCGTTGTGCTACACCACAGGCTTGGTTGAGCGCATCCCAGGTGATACCTTGGGCCTCTTTGTTGGCACGCACCTCTTTGTTGGCACGCACCACTTCCTTGATGCCTAGTGCCACGACATCTTTAACGTTAAGGCGTTGATCCACAGCTTCGCGCGCGCAGAGTGCCGCCAGCTTTGTACGCCGTTGTTCACTGACAAAATGTGCGCCAATCTGAGAGGCAAAGGCAGCAAGGTTCGCTTGCCCTATGACAAAG
>CAMPHP010000184.1 GCA_946885925.1 uncultured Litorilinea sp. | reverse complement strand
GCCTTGACTCCCTCTGGCACGTCGTCGGCCATGCGGCGGGCGCTGACCGTACCTGGACGCGGGCTATAGCGGGCTAGGTGCGCCTTATCGAGCTTGAGATCCGCCATAACCTCGTAGGTCTTTTCAAATTGCTCGTCTGTCTCGCCACAGAAGCCAACGATGATGTCGGTGTGGATGGCGACGTTGGGAATTGTCTCGCGAATGTGGGCAACCAACTGCCGGTATTGGGCATTGGTATAGCCGCGCCTCATGCGCTCTAGCACTTCGTCGTCACCCGCTTGAATGGGGACTTCGATGTGCTCGCAGACCTTTGGCAGATCACGCACGGCATGGAGAATACGGTCGGTCATGTAGTTGGGATGGCTGGTGAGGAAGCGGATACGCCAGAGGCCATCAATCTCGTGAACGGCACGGAGTAAATCCGCCAGATCATATTCTGGTTCAGCCGCGCCAGCATCTCCTTGGAAAGCGGCAACACTGGCACTGTTCCCTAATTCGCCGCGCCAGTCATAGCCGTAACGGTCAACGATTTGGCCCAATAGGGTTACCTCGCGTACACCTTGCTCTACCAGGCCGCGTACTTCGTTGACGATCTCTTCTACAGGGCGGCTGCGTTCGACACCACGGCGGAAGGGGATGATACAGAAAGTGCAGGCATGACTGCACCCGTAGACGACAGGCACATGGGCCGCAACGGGTGCTTGACCGCTCAGAGCTAGATGCTTGATAGATTGCTGGGAGCCGACGGGCTGGAGTTCGTCTTGAATGCGATAGCGGTGCATGATTTGCTCGCGCTCCATCGCTGCCATCTCTGCGTCGATCTCGGCTTGTCGCAGCAAGTTGACCAGAGGGGTGGCTTCACTTGGTGCCATAAAAACATCGACGTCAGGATAGGCATCGAGCAATTGTTGGCTGGGCTTGACGCCAACCATACAGCCCATGAGGGCAAGCGTGCGATCGGGGCGGGCTTTACGCCAGGGTTTTAGATTACCGAGTTTGCCTATGGCCTTGTCTTCGGCGCTTTGACGCACAACGCACGTATTGAGTACCACGACATCGGCATCATCCAGCTTATCTGTTGGGCCATAGCCGATTTTTTCAAGTTCAGCAGCAACATGGTTGCTGTCGGCAATATTCATCTGGCAGCCGATAGTCCAGATGTGATATTTGCGTTCAGCATTGCTGGCTTTATCCGTCGCAACCTCATGGGTTACGATCGGAAGTTCGTGTTCGTTTGACATAAAATTTCTCCTGTTGTCCGGTTTAAGCCGGGCAGGTTCGTGGATAGAGTTTCACGCCGGGAGCCCTGCGGGCGCGCAGTGCCGCGGAGAAGATCAATGATTCTACGCGGTTTCTACTGTTATAAAGGCTTATTTTAGAGTTACAAGGACGCCCTGTCAAAATAGTTCGAGAAGTCGTTCTCTCAAATGCTAAGAGCGTTGCTTTTGGGGCGTGCTGGTAAGCTGCTGCCAAAGAAGCTCAGCAGTTTGTTTTGCTTGATGCACGCAATCTGGGACACCGATACCACGGTAGGGGCTTCCGGTGACGAGCAGCCCGGGTGGAAGTGCTGCCTCTATCGCATTGACGCGATCCAGATGGCCTACGTCGTACTGGGGTGTAGCGTTCTGCCAGCGGAAGAGGCGGTGGAAAACAGGTGTTGCGTTGATACCCAACAGAGCGTGGAGTTCGCGCCGGGCAATGGCTAGCAGGTCTTCATCACTGCGTTCCATAATTTCCGGGTTGCGCGAACCACCAAAGAAAACGCGGAGCAAAACGTGGTCAGTGGGGGCGCGGTGGTCAAATTTGGTAGAACTCCAGGTAATGGCGTTGATGGGGCGATTTTCGCTACGCGGGATGACGACGCCAAAGCCATTGAGCGGATGGCTGACCTCACTGCGGCGAAAGCCGAGAGAGATTGAGCCAGTGCTGACATAGCGGATAGCACTCAGTAAAGTAGAAGCAGTCGGCGCAATTTCTTTGAGCAGATCGCTAGTAACAAAGGTCGGGGTTGCGAACACGACTTGCTGTGCAGATAGGGTGGTGCCATCACTTAGCGTCAATTGGTAAGATGGCTGCACTTGTCCGTCGCCTGGTTGCTGGGCAATCTTTGTCACACTACAGTTGATCCGCAAGTTGCCACTCAACTTGGGCAACAGACCATCCACCAGTTCTTGCGCGCCGTTGCGAAAGGAGATGAACATGGAGGGGGCTTTTGCTGGTGCAGCTGGATTGGATTTGGCTGGGCCCTTGCTGCGCCCGGCCAACATGCCGCGGATCAGGCTGCCATGTTGTTTCTCAATGTCGCGGAAGCGCGGAAAGGTCGCCAGCAGGCTTTGTTTCTCAGATTCGGCATTATAAATACCAGAAAGCAAAGGCTCGGCAATTTTGTCCAGTGCCTCATTTCCCAAGCGCCGCCGCACAAACCCAGCCAAGGTCTCGTCACTGTCGTCCTTGCGGGCAGGAATCACAAAATCGAGCGCCATACGTAGTTTGCCCGGTAACGAGATGAGGGGGGAGAGGATAAAGGGCATAAAGCGAGTGGGTACGATGAGCATGACACCGTCGGGCAGGGGTGTAAGCTTGCCCTTGTTTAGCACGAAATTCTTGCGATTATGGTCATTGGTGCCTAGCAGCCGGTCTTGCAAGCCAATTTCACGTGCCAGTTCCAAAGCCCAGGGTTTTTGAGTCAGAAATGAATCGGGACCGCCTTCGACCACAAAGGGGGTGTCACCAAAACCATGCACTTGCTCGGTAACAATCTTGCCACCAACTGTGGGTGAGCGTTCAATCAGTGTGTAGCGCAGCAGGCGGTTGGCCTGAGCTGCGTGACGCTGGAGATAGTAGGCTGTTGCCATGCCGGAAATGCCACCGCCGATAATCGCGACATCGTACTCCGGGGCTGCTTTGACTGTGTCTTTTGATTCTGCGTTTTTGGATGGGGTAATTGTTGCAGTCATGCGTATCAGTTTTCTTAGAAAGTCTATGGAAATCTATGTTTTTCTCAACCTTTGTCGAGTATACAACCGTGGATCGGGGGTGTCAAAGGGAGACAAGTGAAAGATAGCTACGAGGATTTGTAGGCAAGCCTTCTTTACACAAATGTACATTTGTGCTATTCTTACAGTGTAGTTAATATGGGTAGTTGATATGGGGATGATTGGTTTCGACGGGGCAGGCTGTTCTTTAACTGCAGGCCGTAGAGCGTCGACTACGTTAAAACAGGCGCAAACCCTATAAATGCCAACACAGGCAAACTCTTCAACTTCGGTTTCGCTAACGCTGCTCCTGCGGCGGTGGCTGCCTAAGTGAGGATGGACCCTCTACGGAGGGTCCCGGCCCGTTGCGATGTAGTCCGCAGGTCGCACGTCAGCCGTCACACACTGAGGGACTGCGGTGACTAGACGCCGATAAAGTCACCTAAGATCTAATCGGTTGACGTCGTAAAGGACCCTGTCGCTTGGGGACTACGACGTGACACTTAAATAAAGCGACTACGCCTGTAGATGTTACTGGACGAGTGTTTCGGACGCGGGTTCAATTCCCGCCATCTCCACCTGATAGAATGGCCCAGCCTAGTTGCTGGGCCGTTTTATTTTGCGTCTGATTGATGTATAGTGTGTTTGCCCGTCGCATATTGACATCATAGATTGAACCTTTGGGATAAATTTCATGATTGACTTGCAGCAAAGCTAGGCTAACTAGGGTAGGAGCAAATTGTGTTTTGGAATGATGTAACGTATTTGAACCGAGGGAGTGAACGCCAGCGTGATGCTTTTCGCGTGTTGATCGAGCTTGACCTGTTTAGTGTTTTGGCCGAGTTTGAGCCTATGCTAGCAGGGGATTTTCCATTGGGTCTTGAGACTCCTCAAAGTGACCTAGTTATCCTGTGTAATGCGGAGTCGCTGGAACGTTTTACCGAAGTGGTGTCGGTTGTCTATAGCGATCAAGATGAATTTTTAATTTGTGATACAGAGGAGAATGGGCTGCTCACGCTACTATGTACCTTTCGTAGACAGGGTATAGTGGTCGCTCTTTCTGCTCAAGCGTGCCCTACAGAGGAGCAGGATGCTTATCGCCACCTTGTGGCAGAGGCGCGGTTGTTGCGTGAAGGGGGCGAGGAGGCAGTACTCGCGATACGCGACTTAAAATTGGAGGGGATGAAGACTGAATCTGCTTTTGGGTCTTACTTCTGCCTGCTGGATGATCCTGCTCAAGCCCTTTTGGCATTAGCTGATGTTTCGGCGGATGAATTGAGTGAAGTCGTTATCCAGGCCAAAATTGCGCGACGCAATCTCCCCATGCGACTCAGCACTATACTCGCACCATCATAGTCAGCACCATCATAGAAAGATAGTTGTGTGAACGTGTCCCCTGTGACCGCATCAACTCCCGCCTTTGCAAATCCCTATGACGTAACGCCGTACATTGACCTCTCCTATGCCTCAACCCATCCCGACCGGCTTGCCATGATGGCACGCTTGTTGGGGCGGCAACCCGCCTCCATCACGAGCAGTCGCGTGCTGGAGGTTGGCTGTGCAGCAGGGGGAAATTTGCTGCCGATGGCCTATGCAATGCCAGGGGCGGAGTTCGTCGGCATTGACTACTCGGCGCGACAGGTCGAAGATGGCGAGCAGCGCATTGAGGCGTTGGGTCTGTCCAATATCCAGTTGATTTGCGCCGATCTTGCCAACTTGGGTGCTGAGCTAGAGGATAGGTTGGGCAGCTTTGATTACATCATTGCACATGGCGTCTACTCGTGGACACCTCCCCATGTGCGTGATGCTTTGCTGGCATTGTGCAAGCGGAAGCTGCGACCCGATGGTGTCGCCTATATTAGCTATAACACATACCCTGGCTGGCACACGATGGGATTGGTGCGAGATGCTATGTTGTATTACAGCCAAGATGCGGCGACGCCAGACGAAAAGGCAGAACAGGGACGCGCTATGGTCACTTTCTTGGCTGAACATGCCAAGGATGGAATCCACAAGGAGATCTTTCGCCATTATGTCAGCCAACTTCACGATGGACTGAAAGGAACCAGTGATGCGTTTCTCCTCCATGATGAGATGGAGGAAGTGAACGATCCTGTATACTTCCATCAGTTTGTCGAACATGCGCTGCGACATGGGTTACAATATCTGGTTGAGGTGGATTTGCGCACAGTGTTACCACTGGCATTCAAGCCGGAGACTCAGGCTGCACTGCAAAAGATGGTGGTGGGCACGATCGACTTAGAACAACAGATGGATTTCTTGCGCAATCGCATGTTTCGCCAGACGTTGCTCTGTCATGCAGAAGTGCCTGTGCAGCGGACAATCCTACCCCAGCCGGTGATGAGCAGTTGGCTACGCTCACAGGCGACACGTACGGACGTAACTGACGCTACCCAGCGAGCGGGTGTTGTGCAGTTCATCAGCAAGGATGAGGCAACCATATCTACGGATCATCCGTTGACTGTTGCCGCCTTAGGGATCTTGGCGCAGGCTTGGCCGCGTGCTCTATCTTTTGCAGAGTTGGTAAAGGCTGCGCGCCAAGTGTTGGAGGAGAGCGAGGGATACACTGCTATTGGTGCGCCAGAAGAGAGGACGCTTGCCGCCAATTTGTTACGTGCCTATGGGCGAAGCCCGCAGTTGGTAGATTTGCACTGCTTTCACCCGCCGCTGGTTACTACAATGAGCGAACGCCCACTTGCTAGCGCAACGGCGCGCTTTGAAGCACAGACCCGAACAACAGTAACGAATATGTGGCATGAACGCGTGACATTACTGCCAATTCAGCAAGAGATCTTGCCCTTCTTGGACGGAGAGCATACGCTAGAGGAACTGGTTGCGCTGCTGGAATCGACTGTCTCGGCGGCAGAGTTGAATGAGCATTTGCGCTGGTTTGCCTTTGCTGCGTTGCTTGTAGGATAAGTTAAGGGGATTGCCTACCCGGTAGCTCTAAGCGCTTGGGTAGAATTTTAGTCATGCCAGAAAGAATATGATTTATGACCGCAGAGAAAAATGCTACAGAAACGATAAATGAAGCCACAGGGACCGCAGTAGATGCGAGCGCGAATTTGCTGGCGCAGTTAGCGTTTTTGCGCGAGGTAGATAAGCTCAAGGCGGTGCTACGCAGGTCGCACTTGATGGATGGCAGCCGCCAGGAGAATTCGGCAGAGCATAGCTGGCATATTGCGATGGCGGCTGTGGTATTGGCTGAGTATAGCAATGCGCCGGTTGATATTACCCGCGTCCTCAAGATGTTACTGGTGCATGACATTGTGGAGATAGATGCGGGAGATACATTTGCCTTTGATCAAGTTGGCAAGGCTAGCCAGTCGGAGCGAGAGCATGTGGCAGCACAGCGGCTTTTTGGTTTGCTGCCTACCGCCCAAGCCGCAGAGTTTCAGGCATTATGGGCAGAGTTCGAGGCGCGTGAGACAGCAGAATCAAAGTTTGCTAATGCAGTAGACCGGCTCCTTC
>CAMPHP010000183.1 GCA_946885925.1 uncultured Litorilinea sp. | reverse complement strand
GAGGAGTTCGTCTGTGTCTTCCATTGTGCCTGGTACGAATGTCTATCCGTCACAACATCCACTGGCGCGCCGCAAGCTTACGTTACTCCGTCGCCAAGAGACAGAATCCAAAAAATTCCGAGAGCTAACCAGCGAATTGGCGATGATGCTCGTCTATGAGGCGACACAAGACCTGTCGCTTAAAGAGCAGACTATCCAGACACCCCTGACCACCGCTACCGGCGCACTTATGGCCGAAAAAATCGGTCTTGTTCCCATTCTGCGCGCCGGTCTTGGTATGGTCGAAGGAGCATGGCGCTTGCTGCCTCAAGCGGAAGTGTGGCATTTGGGACTCTACCGCGATGAGCACACCTTGCGTCCGGTGGAATACTATAACAAACTGCCTGTGTCCCCTACCGTCCAACTCTGTCTCATCCTCGATCCCATGCTGGCAACCGGTGGCTCTGCGATTGCTGCCGTGGACGTTCTCAAGCGATGGGGTGTCTCGCGCATCAAGTTCATTGGCCTTATTGCTGCGCCCGAAGGCGTCCAGGCACTACAATCGCAACACCCCGATGTGGATATTCATGTCGCAGCCATTGATGAACGGCTGACCAGTGCCAACGATCCCTTCCCACCCGGCTTTATCTGGCCCGGTTTGGGCGATGCAGGCGACCGCCAGTTCGGTACAGGTTAAGCCGCCAGCGCACTCAACGGAATCACATTGGCATCTGTCTGAATATCATTACGCGCAACCAGGTGGGCTTGACCATCAGCATGATAACTGCTGCGCACTAGCGGGCCACTCTCCACCCAGCGGAAGCCACGAGCCTCCCCCTCTTCCTTCAAGCGCGCAAACTCCTCCGGTGTGTAATAGCGTTGGATCGGCAGATGGAAGCGGCTGGGCTGGAGATATTGGCCCATTGTCATAATGTCCACTTCATGGCGGCGCAAATCATCCATCACCGTCAAAATCTCATCCCACGTCTCACCCAACCCCAGCATAATGCCTGACTTGGTCAATGACAGCGCATCCATATGCTTGGCTCGCTGTAATAGCTCCATGCTCCGCATATACTTGGCTTGCGGTCGTACTGTGCGATAAAGCCGGGGCACGGTCTCCGTGTTATGGTTGAGGATTTCTGGGCGAGCATCCATGACAATCTGTAGCGCCCGCTCATCCCCCCTAAAGTCGGGAATCAAGACTTCTACCGTACAGCCAGGTCGCAACTGGCGAATCCAGTAGATGCTTTCTGCAAATACCCACGCTCCCCCATCGGCCTGCTCATCGCGATTGACGCTAGTCAATACCGCATGTTGCAGCCCCATAGCAGCCACACTCTCACCTACGCGGCGTGGCTCATCCGGGTCCAGCAGACCGGGGCGGCCTGTCTTGATCTTACAAAAACCACAACTGCGCGTACAGGTATCCCCCATCAGCAAAAAGGTTGCCGTGCCTCGTCCCCAACATTCACCAATATTGGGGCACATGGCTTCTTCACAGACCGTATGCAGATGTTTGCCACGGAAGAGTCCACGCAATTCACGATAGCGCGGGCTGTCTGCTGGACGCACGCGCAACCAATCGGGCCGCCGCCCACGTGTCAAGCCGCTTGCCTCTGCCGGTGGTGCCGGGTCAAGCCGGATGCTGCCATACTCGTTCGTCGAAATGCTCCCTTGCTCCATCATCGCCCCAATTCAGTTGCTCCTACAGCAGCGACAGAACGGCGGCGCGTCGAGGCAACCACCCCCTCGCCTTCATGCTCTGCTTGCTGTACTAAGATAGTCGCTGTCGCCAATCCCACATATAACCAGAACAACACAGTCATGTGCGGATAGGTCATGTTAAACCAATAATGATCAAAAACTCCGCTGACCAGCGCACCCAACACGGCGCTAGCCAATCCTAACAAAACTGCTTCCAGAGCGGGATTAAACCCTAATCGCCAGCCCCACGCCATTGACACAAAAAAGCCGATCATCACAACAATAAAGGTCAAGAGACCCACCAGACCCATATTTTCTGCAATGATCAGATACAACATGCTCACACCCAAATAGAGGTCAATATCGGGTACGCCGGTAAAGCCAACACCAAAGACTGGATAGCGAGCAATCAGCGTCAGCGCGTCTTGATACTCGCCAAAACGCATCTGCGTTGCCAGATCCTGCCCGGCAAAGCCCGCCATTAACCGCGCCACATACTCCTGTGTCTGCGGCAAGAACAGCAGCAGCGCAGCACCAGCCAGCCCTACCCAAATCAACCGGCGGTACTTGAGCATGGCAAGCAAGCCAAGTGCCGCCCCCAACCCCAACAGTGCCGAGCGGCTATAGGTGAGATAAAGGGCTAGCGTTGCCATTATCATCATGACCCAGGCCATCCACCGCGGCAGGACACACTCTTTGGCAGCCAGTTGCGGCGCGGCCAACGCTGCCACCAGAATCATCATGCCTCCCAACACATTGGGATCAACCGCCGTACCAATCGCACGCATCGTGCCTTCCGGGTCATCCTCAATATAGCGCAGCGCACCATACCCACCCGGATAATCAAAACGGGCCAAACGATCCAAAATCGCTACAGTCCACGAATCCGGGATCACATAGAAGACCACCGCAATCATCGCCGCTGCCCACCCAGCCAGCATCAACCAGCGCGTCACCCACATCACTTCGGCAGTCGTGCGCACCGTGTTGATAGCCACAAAAAAGAGGCTAATCCCCAGCAAAATCTCAGCAAAGCGACGAATGTAAAACGAGCT
The DNA here is from genome assembly GCA_946885925.1 of uncultured Litorilinea sp. The sequence goes on along the minus strand of CAMPHP010000183.1, from coordinate 3,727 downwards.
GGCACTACTGTGGCTCAACCCATAGGCAAAGCTAAAAACCGCCAAGAGCATAAAGAGCGCCACAGGAATTCCCAAAGGTGAAGCCAGAAAGACCCGCTCCTGGCCGATGGCAAGCTTGAAAACCCACACGAAAAAGAGTGCGCCAAGTGCCACATCCAAGAAGGTAGGCTTAAACCCTATGCTAAAGGGCAAACTCGCAAAGGGGAGCACAAAGGCTACCCCGACAAGTGCCACAAAGCCCCAGTGGGTGTCTGCCAAGATCATCACCCCACCCACCAGTGCCACCGCAGCAGCCAGCGCCAGCATCGGCCCAGCGACGCCCACAAACAGAGAAATAACAAGCGCACCCGCTCCCAATATCGTAGCAAAGAAAAGCCTCCGCACCTGCGGATTGGGCGAAAATGCGAGTCGCTGAACTTGCTCAACAGGAAGTTGCACAAACACCTACCATCAATCTACCATAACGCTATTCTGTAACCCGGATCGAGGCCAACAAATGCATATCCGCCCCCGCTACTGTCAATCGCCGCGCAGCATCATTGCGGCTAGGGTCATAAACAACCAGCGCAATCTGGTACTCTCCCGCTGCCAGATGCATTGGCACTAGTATAGCATAACTCGACGCAGCGGCTGTGGTAACGCTTGCCATCCCCAACGGTCGATCCGTCTGGGCGACCAATTCCCCTGCGCTGTTGAGTAGCTGCAAGCTCACCGCCTCTTGCTCACCGGCTGTTTCTGCGTCCCCTTGCCAGCGAAGATGTACTTCCACCACTCCCCCTGGCGGTACTACCGCCGGTAGTACCTGTGCGCCCACCAGTTGCAGACCACCTTCATACACGACCTTTGTTGGCTCAAGGTCTGCCACAGGTCGCACCCAAACGGACACAGGCCAACGCGTCGCCCGATTTGTCCCGACCAGTGTATAGCCGGTGCGCAATGCCTCCTGTGCAATTCCACCAGGGTCCCACGCAGCTACAGGCTGCTCCACCAAGAGCACACGCGCCACACCCTCCGCCACCAACTGCTCAACCTCCTCAGCCGTGCGAATGCGATCACGCGCAGCGGGCGGCAGGACGAGATGTGCTACGTCACCCTGATAGTAATACCAGAGTGTTGGGTCAGGATAGTTCTGAGCCAAACGCACATGCGCCAGATCATCCCCGGCACTCAATCGTTCCAACGTATCCGCCAACTCACGCCAACCGCGTGTCTTACTATACTGTGGATCACTATAAAGACGATTCAAGCCCAAGAGCATTCCTGCTATCACCAGCACGACCACGCCACGCCCCACCCAAAAGCGCCATCGCCGTCCATCCGGGCTATCATAGCGACTTGCTGCAGCAGCCATCAGCAAATAAACTGGCGGCACTCCCGCGACCAAATAGCGCTCGTTGAAGATGGGCCGGTTCAGCGCGCTCAACCATGTTGCAGCCAACGGGGTCAGCCAATAGATCAACAAAAACCAAGCAGATGCCCGCCGCGTTTGCCACAACACAATCAGACCCAACCCCAGCGCGGCTAGTGCCAGCGTTGCCCACCACGGCTGCACAGCACCCGCCACTGTCTCGCCCACACCAAATGCACTATGGGCGCGCACCAGCGCATCCACCAGCGAAGGCGAATCACCATTACCCCGGTAGTCGAACAAGATTCGACGCGCCGCCCAAAGCCACGGCAGCCAGAGCAGCAACAACAGTACCCCGATGCCCCACCACTGACCTAGCTTACGCCATGCCCGTTCGGCTATCGCCCACCCGCCCAGTGCAACGTTCTGTGCCACCACCACATAGAGCGCGAAGTAGTGAGTCTGCAATGCCAACCACGTCACCAGGAGATAGCCCAGTACTGTCCACAAACGCGTTGAGCGGCTTGAAGCCTTCCACCAGAGGACCGCCAAGACGGTAGATGCCAGGGTGAGCGCCAAGCTCATGTTATACATGCGTGCGTCCTGGGCATGCCAGATGACATAGGGGCTGATCGCCATCAACGCCGCCCCGGTGAGCGCGGTCGCGGTTGGCAAAGCCAATTGCTTGCCAAGAGGCAGCAAAAGCACAACCGCCAGCGTGCTCCACCAGACACCTAGAAATCGCAGTGCAAATTCGCTGTGACCAGCCACCTTCAGCCACAGATGTTGCAGCCAGTACGAGGCGACCGGGTGTGGTTCGCTCAGATCTAACGTCTGCTCGACAATCTCATTCAAAGCAGGCAAGCTGAAGAAATAGCCAAATGCCTCATCGCCGCGCAACTCCTGGTAATCCAGCCGGGCACAACGCAAGGTAAAAGCCAGCAATAGGATGGCAATCGTGATGGCGCGGTAGTTTAGTTGAGGGGATATCAGGTTACGCCGGTTCAAAGCAAAGCCACCTGCGCGTGTCTGCGCCTGTGCCAGAGGGTAATGCCCAGTAGTGCCAACAACGTCCCGCCGCTAATCCAAAGGCCCAACCGCACAGAGAACGGACGGTAGCGCAGAACAAACTCAACGCTCTCTGGCGGCAGCCAAATACCCACCAGCGTAAGATCGGCACGCACGGGCTCAAAATAGGGGCGCTGTTCTGCATCCTGGCTGGGGCATGCGCTCACCCCGGAACAGTGAGGGCTGACTACTTCCCATCCTGGCAGCCAGACCTCGCTGACAACCAGCATTCCACCCTGCTCGCTTGCCACCGATACGTGCAGTTCATCCGCTGCACGTCGTGTCAGCGTTATTGTTGCACTTTCCGTTATGCCAGCGTTTGTACCCGTCACTAACCAACCACTCTCTGGCCCCAGCAACGCACGCTGCGTCAGGTCAAACGCATGATCCGCCAACGCTGCCCAGGCTGTCTCATCGTCAACGACCTCCACTTGGGGCACAAGCCGCGCACGCGGATTGGCACTCGGCAAACGGTGGAGATAGGTAGTATCCGTCGCCTGCGGGAACTCAGCCAGCAATTCGCTTGGTCCAAAGAGTTCACGCCGCCAGGTCAACACATGCTCCACACCCAACAACTGCCACATACGGTCGAGCGGAAAGTTCTCAAAGAGCGCGGCATACCGCGCAACCCGTAAAGGACTACTCCCCCATACATCTTCGACGTGGGCGCGCATCCCATAATCTTCATAGACGCGAAACTCATTATAGACTCGCCCCGGCAGGCCATTGGCGGCATTGGGTCTGGCGCGCACAGCCTCGATCAGCGCGCTTACCTCCGGTGCAAGCCGCACCCGGTCAGCAGCATTTCCCGCTACTTGGTTTGTCGCCATATTCGCCCACATCAAATTTACCAACGCCAACCCCGTTACCAATAGGGCGTGCCGTGTCGACCATACAGGAAGCCACACCAATAAAACGACCACAAGACCCAAAATCAGCGTAATTCCTGCAATAACCAAATAGCCCACATGATCCACCGCTGTACGGCCTGGTAATTGCCAGAGCAGTCCAAAAGCATAAACCGCTGCAACCACAAGCGCACCCGCCACCATCGCCGCGCGCCGTCGCTCCGTGGGCGAGAGGATGGGTATCAGCGCCATCCCATAGGCGGCGAGGCCGCTCAGCCCCAACATGACCAGCAGCGCCGCCCGCTCCTGCCCGCGAAACCACGCCCATCCCGGCGCTACCCGGTAGAGCAAGGGATAAAGTGGCCCATTGCCCCCCAACGCTGTCAACAACGCAAAGAGCGTCAGGCCCAGGCAGAAGAAAATGCCTACTTGTCTTGACAATAGTGTAGGAGCAGCGGCGTCC
>CAMPHP010000182.1 GCA_946885925.1 uncultured Litorilinea sp. | reverse complement strand
GAAGTACGCTATCTGCTCAAGAATGAAGTGGGCTTTCCCTACCTGGATGCAGATATTGACGATCTCCAGCAGAATGGACGCTATTTTAGTAGTGTTGGTAGCGACTATCGAACGCGCATGCAGACCAGTACCGATGGCGTACGCCGGTGGGAAGATGACCAGGGGATTACCAAAGAATGGAGCCGTCCTGGCTTCCAATTTAGCGAAGAGCCGCCAGCCAACGCCACGGACACAGCCACGACGATCCAAATCGCATATCCAGGTGGTAACAGTGTAGAATGGCGCTATGACCCTGGACTAGATGGTTATATCCGTTTTCAGGGGGGCGTGCAACAGTTTGACCCTGGCTTGAATGGTCAGCCGATCGTTGCCCAAAATGTGATTATCCAGGTGGCTCCCCACGAGTTAACCGATATTGTGGAAGACAGCCTGGGCACAAAAGGCGTGGATATTAAACTCTACGGTTTTGGCGACTTTCGGATTTTCCGAGATGGCCAAGTTTATGAAGGCACTTGGCGCGCTGACGACCAGAATCCACCGCGCTGGTTAGGCCCTGGTGAGGTCGTTATCCAATTGAAGCCAGGTCAAAGTTGGATTCAGGTAGTGCGTGAGTCTGGTGAGTTTACTTATCAATAAGATAAGCGTCAACGAGATAAGCGCATAGGCTAGCTTATGAAATCATAGTCGGGCAAAGCTGTATCCATAACCATTGAGGAGGGACGATGAACCGACAGTTTGAAGACAATGCCATGCTTCACCGACAAGGATGGTCACGCAAACGAGGATGGCAGCTAGGTCTCTTGGTGACAGTATTCTTATGTGCAGGGCTGTGGCTCGCTACCTTCAGCGCCGTACATGCCCAAGATGGGTACAATTATACCGTGCAGCAAGGTGATTCCTGGGCAACGGTTGCCCAGCGCACGGGCGTATCGGTGGACGCGCTCAAAGAAGCTAACCCTGATGCGGTGCGCGAGAATGATTGGCTGTTGGTGGGCGAGACACTTCTGGTCCCTAGTCGCTTAAGTTCTTCGCCAACTTACCACATTGTAACAGCGGGTGAATCATGGAACAGCATTGCTGAAGATTATGGTGTTCCGGTAGATTTGCTCCGTGCCGCCAATCCCGGCTCAATTCGTACGGGTAATATCCTTTATAGAGGCGAACGGTTGGTTATTCCTCCGGTTGGCGCTAGCGTGCGGGTTCCAACACCCACCAGCAGCACTCCTATCGAGGAAGCAGATGCTACATCTGAAGCTACATCTGAAGCTGATGTCACAGAGGAAGCGGATGCCACGCCTGAAATTGATATAACAGAGGAAGTCAGCCCTACGGTTGAGGCTCTGGAAGATGCCGGTGTGACGGCTGAAGCGGAGGCTACAGAAGAAGCTACTGCAACGGCGACAGAGGAACCCACAGAAGAACCCACAGATGAAGCGACCGAGGAGCCTACTGCCACACCAACGCCCACAGCAGAGGTTGAGGCAACAGAGACGATGACCGTGACGGTGGAAGCCACCAGCGAGGTGACTGCAACGACGGGCATGACTGATACTGCGGGAGTGACTGCAACTGAGGAGTTGACGGACAGCGAAGCCCTGACAGAGAGCGCAGAACTCACGTCAACCCTTCCGATCACCGATGAGACGGCGGGTGAGGGAGTCGCCCCCGTGGACTTTGATCTGCCTGCTTGTCCGGAGCGTTTTGCCGATTATGCCGAGGTTATGACCGAGTTGATCAACAGCGCCGACCCTGGGCCAGAAGCTGTGGTGGCTTTCCTGGACGCCTGTGAGGCACTGGTGGACGATGGCGTTGAGGTGGTCGATCTCACGGGTGATGGCGTTAATGAATTGATTGTGGTCTATCAGAACCCCAGCGCCGAGCAGATCTTTGTGGAAGGTGACTTGGTGATCTTTAACAGTGGTCTTGACGAGTACACACTGGGCTATCGAGCGCGGGCTGCTGGTGAAGTGCGCTTGTTAACTGTAACTGATGTCAATTTGGACGAATTCCCCGATGTTGCCTGGGTCGATACCACCTGTGGCGCTAGCACCTGTTTTGATACGGTCAATGTACGCAGTTGGGATGGCAGCACATGGGCCGACTGGACCGAAGGCACTATCACAATGGCTTATGCCGAGATTACCCTCACCGACCAACTTGAAGAAGGTCTAGGTGAGGAGATTGTGCTAGAGGGTGGGATTTATGGCAGTGTGGGCGCTGGGCCACAGCGCAGCCGCACAGAAGTGTGGGCGAGCGTGGAAGGTGCTCCCTATGGCTTGCTTGAGAAATCCTATGACCAGAATGAATGTCTCTACCATACCGTGTTGGATGCTAACCGCGCCTTCCTTGATGCTCCAGCCAATGGCTTCGAGGCTGCTACTGCTCTCTATACCCAAGCAGTGACCGATACGGCATTGACCAAGTGTTGGGTACGTAATGATGAATTGGCCGAATTGCGCAGCTTTAGCCAATTCCGCTTGGGCGTGATTGCAGGCTATACGGGAGACAGCGCAGGTGCTGAGACGGCAATTGCTGAACTCAGCGAGCAATATCCAGGCAGCATCTACGACGAGGTGGGTCAAGTGTGGCTAACAAGCTATGGGGCTACTGGTGACGCGACGATTGCCTGTCAAGAAGTGACCGCCTATGCTGAAGAGAACAGCGAAGTCTGGGAGATGCTGGCTGACTATGGATACACCAATCCATCGTTTGAGGCTGTAGACGTCTGTCCGGTCTTGGATTTGAACGCAAGTGCAACTGAAGGTGCTGAGGCAACTCCAGAGGGAACCCCAGAGGCCGAACAGTAAGTGTAAGTTTTTGTTAACCGATGATCTGTTCTACACCTTCCTCGAAGCCACCCAGTGGGTTTCCGGCTTCGGGGAAGGTTTTTTATTTGATATTCGATCAACCACTCGTAATTACAGGTGTGCCTGCGGCCATTGCCTCCAAGACCATCATGCCAAACCCCTCATAGAGACTGGGAAAGACAAAAGCAACTGCCTGGGCATAAATAGCGGCTTTGTCTTGTTCTTCAATCCTGCCGCAGCAGATGACTGCATCGCTGATGTCGTGTATCGCGGCTTGGCGGCGCGGGTCGGGCGCAAAGGGGCTGTCTTGGCTAGGAAGCTGGCCCGCCAAGACCAACTTGACCCCTGGATCGCCACCTAGCGCCAGATAGCGTGCATAGGCTGCCAGGGTTGACTCCACATTCTTACGCATGTCAAAGCCACCCAGATAGAGAAAATAGCGTTCAGGCAGCCTGTAACGCTCGCGTACCGCTGCTATTTCTGCTGGTGTGGGGCGGAGATTGCCTTCTTGATTGGGGCCATGATAGACCACATGCACGCGTTGGGCAGGGACGTTGAGATGCTCAACGATGTCGCGCGCGCTGGCATGGCTGACCGTGAGGATGGAAGCCGAGCGTCGGGCTGTCCACGCCACCAATGCCGTATAGAGGCGATGGTGCAAGCCCCCTTGATAGGCGGGCAGCAGGGCTGGGATGAGATCGTGGACGGTGACACAGACGGGGCAGGGCTGCCAGGCAGGTGCGGCCCAATAGGGAACCCATAGTAGATCGCTGCCTAGTCTCCGGGCCGCGCGCGGTATAGTCACCTGCTCCCACCAGAGCTTACGCAATGGGCCGGGCAGATTGGGCAGCGGAAGCGGGATGGTTGTTACGCCCGGATAGGTGGCTGCCTCGGCTGCTTCGGGCGGAACCAGGAGTGACAGGCGCAGCGAGGGAGAGAGCCGGGGCAGATGGGTCAATAGATGATGGATGTATTGACCACTGCCTGCTGTGGCACGGCCCACAAACCAGCCATTGATGGCGATATGCAGGGGCGAGATTGGCATGCGGAATCTAGTTAGGCTCGGTTGCGGAACCACTCAGCGGTTTGGCGCAGACCTGCTTCAAGAGGCACTTGAGCTTGCCATCCAAGATCGCGCTCGGCCTTGCTGCTGTCCAAATAGGTGGCGAGCACTTCACCTGCTGGACGTGGGGTATAGGATGGTGTCTGGTCGTAGCCGGTGATTTCGGTGAGAAAGTCGTGGATGGTGTTGATCGAGGTAGGGACGCCTGTACCCACATTGTAGATACCTACATGATCACTCGCCAACGCCAAAACATTGGCGCGGGCAATATCGCCTACATAGGTAAAATCACGGGTTTGTTCCCCATCGCCGGTGATGCGTGTTGGCTCTCGATTCAACATCGCCGCGGTAAAGATGGCAATGACGCCTGCTTCCCCCTTATCGTTTTGGCGTGGGCCATAGACATTGGGGTAGCGCAAGGCGATATAGGGCAGATCATAGTTTTGGTGATAGAGGTCCAGATGGTATTCGACGCTTAGTTTGTTGGTGCCATAGTTGTCTTTGGGTTGCGCTCGGCTCTCCTCGGTGAAGGGCAGGCGGCTGTTGTCGGGCGATGCCCCTTCGCCATAGACTGCGCCACCCGTGCTGGCAAAGACGATTTTACGGCAATTATGCTTGCGCGCTAGCTCCAAGAGGACGAGTGAGCCGATGAGATTGACACGGGCATAGGTCAATGGATCACTCATGCTTTCACGTACATTTGCCAGCGCTGCTTGGTGGCTGATCCCTTCGATCTGCTCTTTGGCAAAGATATCAGCCAACTTTGCTTGGTCAGTAATATCTGCCTCATAGAAGGTTGCGCCTGCTGGAATATTGGCCCTATTCCCTGTGTGAAGATTATCGACAATGACAACGCGATGTCCTGCGTTGAGGAGCGCGTCTGCTACATGGCTGCCAATGAATCCGGCCCCGCCGGTGACAAGTACGTTCATAGTCAATCCTTTGCCTCATAGAATGGTAGATAGGATATGGCTGACGGATATAGCTGATAGGATATAGCTGATAGGATATAGTATCCGAACATAGGGAGGTGTGCCAAACACGTTTGATAATTCCAATGCCCAGGGTACAATAGCTTAAATACCTTCTCCACTATCTCTCTTTCTATTATCTGTCTTTCTATCCTTCCGCTATCTGGATTTTCGCCATAACCACACTGGGCAAGCAAAAATATACGCTATGTTAATCCATCACGCTATGGTTGTCACTTTCGATGAGTCCCAACCCATCCTCAACGATGGTGCTGTCTATATTGAGGGTGAGATCATTCGTGCGGTTGGCTCTAGTGCCGATTTATTGGCCCGTTTTCCTGATGCCGAACGGTGGGATGCGGGCGGGCTGCTGTTGATGCCAGGGCAGATCTGCGCGCACACACACTTCTATGGCGCGTTTGCGCGGGGCATGTATATTCCTGGCCCCCCGGCCAAAGATTTTCCGGAAATTTTAGAGAAGCTCTGGTGGCGGCTGGATAAGGCATTGGATTTGGCAGGAGTTCGCAGTTCGGCGGAAGTTTGCCTAGTGGATGCCATTCGCAATGGCACAACTACGCTGATTGACCATCACGCTAGCCAGCGAGCGATTGATGGCAGCCTCGATGTGATTGCCGATGCCGTGACGACGAGCGGGTTGCGTGCGGCGCTTTGCTACGAAGTAACCGACCGCGATGGTGCAGAAGCCGCCAAAGCAGGGATTCGCGAAAATAGTCGCTTCATGCAGCGGATCGCTCATGCGCGGGCGCAGGGTGATGGTGCTGCGGCTCGGCTGGCGGCGACCTTTGGCCTTCATGCCAGCTTGACCCTCTCGGACGAGACGTTGGCGCGCTGTGTGGAGGAGGGGGATCGCTTTCATATCCATGTGGCTGAACATCCTGCCGATGCGTATGATGCAGTGGCAAAGTCGGGAAAGCGCGTGGTAGAGCGGCTGCATGACTTTGGGGTGACTGGTCCGCAAAGCATCATGGCGCACTGCATCCATATTGATGCATGGGAGATGGCATTGCTGCGCGACTCCCACACGTTTGTCACACATCAGCCCCGCTCGAACATGAACAATGCTGTGGGCACGGCCGCGGTGACAACGATGCTGCGTGGGGGGACGCCGGTTTGCTTGGGCAATGATGGCTTTTCCAACGATATGTTTGCCGAGATGAAGGTCGCTGATCTGCTGCAAAAGGCGAGTCATGGCGATCCACGCTATTTGGGTGCGGATCAAGTGATGCAGATGGCAGTGTATAACAACCGCAAGCTTGCCGCTCACTTTTTTGACCGGCCTGTCGGAATTGTCGCGCCTGGCGCTTATGCCGATTTAATCCTACTGGATTATCATCCAATTACGCCGTTGTCAGAGGCGAATCTGCCCTGGCATATTCTCTTTGGCGTGAGCGGCGGGCATGTGCACAGCACGATTGTCCACGGGAAAGTATTGATGAAGGCGCGTGAGTTGCTGACAGTGGACGAAGCGGAAATTGCCGCACGCAGCCGTGTTGCCGCCAGCCAAACGTGGGAGCGCTATTGGAGCATGTTCTAGCCTATCCCAGTATGGCAACCATGATACCACTATGATCATGATGCCACCACGATAAGGAGTCGGACTGTATGAGTAAACCA
>CAMPHP010000181.1 GCA_946885925.1 uncultured Litorilinea sp. | reverse complement strand
TCTCATTCCAGATTCGCCTTACGACCTCTTCAAGTTCGTAAGGATATGCAAACCTGTGTCTATCGGCGAGATAACGACCGACATAAGCCATCTCTGCTCGTATGGCATCTATGACCGTTACGGTTTCGTCAGGTGTCCTTGAGGGCAAGCCAAGGATGTTGTGCTGATGCTCGGTGAGCTTGCCATCCAAGCCCCTGTGCATTGCCCCAAGCATATGAATTGTTACGCGGGCATCGATGTCTTTGCCAACCGCCTGCATGTACCATGCCCGCAGCAGTGCCATCCTCTCCAAATAGAGTCCGGCGAACGGGGAGAGATCGTATTTCCTGTGAAGGGTCTTCATTTGCTTGTGTGTCGTAATCCAGTAATCAACAAAGAACTGCCTGACCGCTGCGCCATCAATCTCTCGGAAAAGCAAGGCGGCCGGGCTGGCAAACCCGTCCAAAATCTCTCTGAACTCCGCGTCGCGGCAGGCGAGGATTACCAGGTTCGGCTCAGAATTCTTCGTCGCCGTATCTTGTACGTAGAAATCGATAATGGTTCCGTCTGCCAGTACCATATGATGGAGCAATGCCTGCTCCCCAAACCGCATCAAGGCACCACCGCATGGTCGAATGGGCAGATAGTCTTCCCAGTCGGGGCTTGTCCATCTGTCCATTTGTCCAGGTTCGACCGCAATACGAAAGTCAACATCGCTGTATTCATCACCAAGGCCAGCAGCAAGGCTCCCACCAACCCAGATAGCCTGAATGCTGCTATCCGCATAGCACTTCCTGGTCATATCGCGGATCAGATTGGCATGGGGGCCATTCTCTAGCGGTCCGAGGTCAATGTCTATCATCTTCTATCTTCGTCCATTCTTGAAGTGGTCCGTGACCATCTTTGAGCAGTCTATCACAGGTAATCTATGACGGCTGCGCCCAATAAGCAAGAGCAGATAAATTCTGTATAGATAGCTTACAAACAAAGAACGTCCCGCTGCCAGCATGACAGCGGGACGTTTGCTTTATGGCTTACCAGCGGGTGGCTTGGAATTTCCAGCCAGGGACGACTTTTTGCATTTCGATTTCGTCGTTGCGCTCGGTCAGGCCGCTATCCAGATACTGCTGGTGCAGTGCCGCCAGAGCATCCCGATCCAGTTCAATGCCTAAACCTGGTTCGTTGGTGACGACGAAGGCTCCATCGTCAAACTGGAGTCGCCCACCCTTGACGACTTCCTCATACTGCCACGGATAGTGGGTATCACAAGCATAGGTCAGGTTGGGTGTCGCCGCAGCCAAATGCGCCATCGCTGCCAGCGAGATGCCTACATGGCTGTTGGAGTGCATGGAAAGCCCGCGGCCAAAGGTGCTACAGATGCGCGCAAGTTCCACCGAGGCGCGCAAGCCACCCCAGAAATGGTGGTCGCTAAGAATAATGGCCTCAGACTGGTGTTGGATGCTGCCAGGAATGTTGGCAAAGGAAGTAGTGCACATATTGGTCGCCAGCGGGATATTCACCGCGCGCCCTACTTTGCCCATATTTTCTTGGCCGCGCGTGGGATCTTCATAATATTCTAAGATACCTTCCAGCCGTTTGCCGATGCGGATGGAAGTGTCTACGCTCCAAATGGCATTGGGGTCAAGGCGCAAGGGTGTGCCGGGGCCAAAGGCTTCGTGCAGCGCCACCATGGCGTCGGCTTCCTCGTCTGGGGGCATGACACCACCCTTGAGCTTGATCGACTTGAAGCCAAAAGCATCACACATCGCCTTTGCCTGAGCCACGACGCCTTGCGGGTCAAGCGCGGCTTTCTGGCGTGCCGCGGCCCAGCCTGTGGCGTTGGGGTCAGTGCCAAAGCCCAGCTTGCCACCTGCGCCTTCATGTTTGTAGAAGAGATAGGCCGAGAAGTCCACCCGTTCACGAACACGCCCGCCTAAGAGATCGACGACTGGACGCCCAATAGCCTTACCCATCAAGTCAAAGCATGCAACTTCGACAGCACTAAAGACGTGGACAATGCGGCGGCTGTCCCAGGGCGCTTGGCCGCGGGCTGCTGCGCCTTCCTCGCCAAAGCGGGCATGCAGTTCTGCTTGAATTTGGTTGAGATTAAAAGGATCTTTGCCAATCAAGACCTCGCGCGCCTCTTCCAACGCCTTGGTTGTCGCAACGCTGCCCGGAACCTCACCCAACCCATAGATATTGTCGTCTGAGACAATTTCGATGATGGTGCGCAGGGCATAGGGCGCGTGTAGACCGGCGGCATTGAGCAAGGGCGGGTCGCTGATGGCGATCGGGGTAATTCTTAATTCGGTGATCTTCATGGAGCAATTCCATTTCTAGTGAGAGGTTAAAAAATTACTACTCGGCTGCACTGGATGGCAGCAGTTTGCAAAATAAATGGGAGACCGAGGAGCATGGCTCCACGATCTCCCATTTATGAAGTTGCTAAGTCAGGCTAGCCCTTCACACTGCCTGCAGTGAGACCGGCAACCATGAAGCGTTGGCCCCACATATAGAAGATGACCACTGGAATCGAGATGATCAGTGAGGCCGCCATGAGCAGACCCCACGGATAGATATCACCATAGATGGTCGTCGCCAGACCAACGGGCAAGGTCATTAACCGTTCGCTCGAAATAAAGACGAAGGCGAAAAGATATTCCTTCCAGGCCGCGGTAAAGGAGAAAAGCGTTACTGCCAGCAGTGCTGGCGTGGTCAGCGGGAGGGTGACACGCAGGAATGCTTGCAGCCGCGTCGCCCCGTCCACCATCGCTGCGTGCTCTAGCTCTTCGGGAATGGCCCGATAGTAGCCCATGAGCAGCCAGGTGGCGAAGGGAATCATTGACGTAGGATAGGTCAGGATTAGCGCCCAGCGTGTGTTGATCACCCCCAGATCTGCCAGGATTTGATAGAGGGGGATGAACATCAAGGCTCCCGGTAGCAGATAGGTAATGAGCAACAGGGTCTGCATCGTCTGTGCGCCAAAGAACTTCAGGCGGGCAAGGGCGTATGCACCCAACGCCGCAATGATCACTGCCAGGATTGTGGTCGAGACAGCGACAATGGCTGAGTTTGTGAACCAGACCGAGAAGGGCTGTTCATAGAACAAGGCATAGAACTGTTCGGTCGTCCAGGGGGTGGGCCAGAAGGTGCCAACCCGCTGGCTGATCTGGAGATCGCTCTTAAACGACGTAATCAGAATCCAGTAGAAGGGGAAAAGCACAAAGCACAAGAGCAGAAGCAGCCCAATTCCGCGGAATAGACCAGCCATCGCTTCATTGCGCTTCTTGCTGTTTGATCCCTTGGGCAGCAAACGACCAATCAGGCTGCCTACAAGGATGATCGGATAGGCTATCACGCTGCCGATGGCACCAATCACCCAGCCAATGCCATCAATGACACGGTCTTGCCAAGTGACCTCGTCCATCTCTTCGCGATTAACATCCCGGCGCATATAGCGGGAGAGCAGGAGGATGAAACCGGCCAGAATTGGTGTGAGGCTAAAGGCAACCGCAGTACCAGGGCCAAATTGGAGCGATCCGATAGCCTTTTGATAGGCAAGAATCGAGTAGACCTTGGTGATATTGCCTGGCCCGCCGTTGGTCAACAGCCAGATTGTCTCAAAGCCGTTGAATGTCCAGATGGTTGAAAGCAGCGTGGCAACTGCAATCACATAGCGTAGGCTGGGCAGTGTGATATGGAGGAATTGCTGCCAGCGATTGGCCCCATCAATCTCAGCAGCTTCATACATTTCCTTGTCAATGGAGGAAAGTCCTGCCAAGATGTTGACGGTGAAGAAGGGAATACCTGCCCAAACATTCACAGCAACCACCGCAGCCATGGCGGTAGAGGGTTCAGATAACCAGGCTACAGGGCGGTCAATAAAGCCCAAGGCCATCAGGATCGGGTTCAGACCACCGAACAGGGGGTCATAAATTGACTTCCAGGTCAGTGCTTGGACAACCGATGGAACGATCCAGGGCAGCAGCACCAGCCCGGTCAGCAGGCTACGGAAGCGTTTCTGTCCGTGCAAGAGCAGCGCCGCACACGTGCCAAAGATCAATTTTGTGACAATAGACCCAAGTGTGTAATAGACAGTGGCAAGGACAGCTTGGCGATAGAACGGGTCGTTATACAGCCGGACGTAGTTGTCGAAGCCGACAAAGACATCTTGTCGTGTTGCCATATTACGGATCGTCATGCTTGTGTACAAGGCCCTAATAAAAGGCCAGGCAATGAACAATGCCATGAGAATGACGATGGGCGCAATGAAGATAAATGCGATCTTCCAATCGCGGCCAAAGACACGCCGTAAAAGCGGTCGTCGGGCTGCCTCACTGTAGGGTGAAGACAGGGGAGCGGCAGTTTGTGCCATAAAACCTCCTAACAAACGGACAAAACGGCGGCTCAAGAACAAAGCTGGGGGCGCAATGGGCTAGGCCGCCGTAACGATAAGCCCTTGCCAATTATCCTTTCCGGTGCGCTAACCACTCTTGGTAGTCAGCTTCAATTTCCGGTGACCAAGCCCGGTCAATTTCACCAGGTGTGTACTTCCCCTCGGCAAGACGCATCTTTCCAAACTCATCACGCACGCGGACGTCTTCAGATCGTTCCACCACTTCTTGAGCTAAGTGGGGTGGAATAAAGATCACGCCCGTTGGTGTACCTAGAACGACATCACCCGGCAACACCGTGGCTTCCCCAATACGGATAGGCATATTGATTCCCGCCAGGGTTACATCGGCAATGGCAGTGGGGTGCAGTCCTCGACAAAAAATCGCACATTCTTCGAGTTGGCTAATCCCCGCATAATCGCGGATGCCACCTTCGATAACCGCACCCGCCCGCGTACGCTTTTGTAACGAAGTGGAAAGATTGTCACCCACAAAGGTACCATTCTTAATTTTACCAAACATGTCGACTACCATGACGTCGTTTAGTTCAAGCGTATCGATCACCCAAGAGTTATGAGCGCCAATGCGCCCCTCTTCCTTGCCGATATCATCTACAAGCGTGTGCAGATCGGGCCGGTGGGGCACGAACATTGCAGTGACGGCACGACCGACGAGAATTTTGTCGGGATGAGTGCGAAACCAATTTCCCTCAAACTGTAAGTTATAGCCATGTTTGCGCAGTGTCCCCCAGGCTTCCTCTGTTGTAACGAGCTTCATACGCTCAAGGATGTCATCCGGCACACGGGGTCTGCCATCAGGAAAACGGTCAAACGGGTTAAGACGGGTCAATCGTTCCAGCGATTCGCGCGGGTTGGCGACGTACATGCAGAATCGTGCTTTCCAGGATCTAGGTACTGGTTAATACTTCATGTTTAGTATGTTTAGTGACTCATATTACGCAGGCTTTGTGCAAGATACTATGCGTGTTCCGTCTATGTGAACACAATATATTGCGTCCACGCGGTGCTAGCAGCATAGACAACTACAGCATGCATACCTGCGTAATATGAGTTTATATTGCTGACTGTAGGGGCCCACAAGGGGCTTCCCTACAATTTCACAAAGTTTGACCCAAGCAGAACGCTAGTGTTGGATTGGGTTCGCCTTGCGCCACTCTTCATACTCGGCGCGCGCTTCTTCGGATAGCGGGTAGTATTTGCGCAGTTCGCCACCCTGCGAGAGACGCATGCGCGAGAATTCTTCCCATTCGTTGTGTGCGCTGGCCTTTTTCGCCAGTTCAGGGGCCAATTCCTTGGGGCAAACCACCACGCCGTCATCATCGGCGATGATAATGTCGCCCGGCATGACCAATGTGCCAGCGCACGCAATGGGAACGTTGACCGCATAGGGGAAAATGGTTGTCTGCGTATGGAAATTCGGCGTTACTCCTTTGAGCCACAGACCGATCCCCAGGTTCTTTGCCTTTGGATAATCACGGATACAACCGTCAATGATCACGCCTGCGCCGCCCTTGCCCGTGAAGTAGGTGAGCATCATATCGCCAAAGACGCCAGCCGACATTTCGCCGCGGGCATCAACGACCACGACATCGCCTTCTTGCGTGTGATACAAGACATGGCGGTGCAACTGCACTTCTGGACTGGAATACTCGTCTACTTTGTAGACATCTTCACGCTTGGGCATAAATTGCAGTGTAAGCGCAGGCCCCACTACAACCTTGCCAGGGGTGAAGGGAACAGGGCCCTGGATAAAGGCATTCTTAATGCCTAAACGGCTTAACTCGCCGGTAGCGGTGGCGCTGCCAATTGTTTTGAGTGCTTCGATAAGGTCCTTGGAGGGGCGCTCAATATCAGGTGTATGCGTTAATTGGGACATGATATTCTTGATCTAGTGATAGTATGGTGAATATTGTTGAGTGACCGGCGGCCCAGATTTTTGGACCGCCGGCACTGGAAACACTTGTTTAGGTGAACATGCCCATCTCTTGACCGATTGAGATGATGCGGTCGCTGGCCTGGGCTACGGCATCCTCGACGCTCGTGCCCTGGGCAATGATTTGCGCCATCATGTCGGTGAGAACAGCTTGGGCTGCAATTGCATCGAAGAGCGGG
>CAMPHP010000180.1 GCA_946885925.1 uncultured Litorilinea sp. | reverse complement strand
CTGGAACGCCAACCCTATGATGTTGTGTTGATGGATGTGCAGATGCCAGAAATGGATGGAATCACCGCCGCCCAACGCATCCGCGCCACATTACCCGCCGAACTCCAACCCGTGATCGCGGCCATGACCGCGGGTGTTATGCCTGAAGAACAAGCCGCCTGTGCCGATGCGGGCATGGAGCTTTTCCTCAGCAAGCCCGTGCGTGTGGAGGATCTGGTGGAGGCACTGCGCCAGGCCGAGGCAATTCGCCTGCAAAAGGTTGCCGATGGCAGTAAGCCCGTCCCCACTAGGCCGCTCGGCAAGCCTATATCTTTTGCTATTTAACTCAAGTTGCCATCTTGTCTATAAGTGTGCCGTCATGCCGCGCCTACGCCTAAACGCGAGCGAGGGCAAACCCGAAAACTTTTCGGATTTGCCCTCGGCTCTTTAGGTGATAGCTTGCCATACAGAGTTCAAGGTTCCCGCCCTGTACTTCCCACTCTATATTCCCTGCTCTATGCTCCCCTTCCATAATAGCTACGTGGCTTGCTATCACCTTGATAACACGTCCGGGGGATGGACGTGTCGGGGGACTATTCGATTGGGCTGCCCAGCGGCGCGCGGGTTAGCGCTGACTCTGCCTCCATCACGCCAGCTGGCGTCGGCGTAGGTGTGGCACTCTGGCCTATGACCACATAGGGAGTTAGCTGGATCAAGATGGCTAGGAGGATCATCACTAGAACGGGAATCATCCAGCGGGACAGTAGTTGCTGGCGAAACTCGTGAGTAAATAGGGATTTGGGCATGGTTTGATTTCTCATTCCTCGGTGGATTGGGATGATGGATTGGATGGAGTTGAATCCTGGCTCGAACTATGTGATGCGATTTGTGCCCCTATTTGGCTCGATGGTTCCTCGGTCACTTGCATTGCCTCATTTGCGAATTGCATAAGATCAGCCTGATTGGAAAGGATTTGACGCAAGACCGTGTAGAGGGTCTTGGTATCACGGAAGTAGCGTGCCTCACCACTCTCTAACGAGACCACACGCCCGCGCCATTCGCCGGGAGCCTGCCCTAACTCTTCGCGCCAGAGGCGCAGCAGAAAGAGATGGGTCTGCATAAAAGAGAATTTCTTTTTGAACAACGAGCTTGAGAACCTTCCGCTGAGCAAACGTTTCTGCACCGTGGTAACAGAAAACGCCGCTCTTGCACCATCATAGCAAGGGCAGCGTTTCATAAGCGTTGCATGGATTCGGTTGTAGAAAACGCCCTGTCTCTCTCGTTGGTTAGACCTCTGATAGTTGATGAGAAGGCACGGACCAGAAGCGTTGGCGCAAGCTGGGGTTGTCAAGGGTGGCGGCGCGTGCCGCAAGCTGGCAGCGTGCCAATTTGAGGAAATGCGCAGCGCGCGCCTCATTCAAATCACATAGAACGCGGTGGCAAGTCTGATAGACAAAGAGACTTTCGTCAGTGGCATCAAGTTCATGCGCTGCCAGATGGGCAAGGATCGCCTCGATGCCCGCCAGCACATTCGCCCTGTCCCCTTGTGCATGGGCCACCGCGACCAACCCGGCGCGCGCTTCTTGGCTGCGATTGTGTTGCTCCATGTACAGGCGAAGCGTATACGCATTAGCGTAGGCTGCTGCCGCATCGTCTAGTGCATCCAAGTGCCAGTAGGCATGACCCAGCCGTACCCATACGTTGGCCTCAAAGCGTGTGTCGCGCAAGGTTTGCGAAATAGAAAGTGCCTCGCGCAGCAAAGGGAGCGCCGTTGCTGCTTCTCCGCGCCAGATCAAAAGCCGCGCTAGGTCACAAGGCCCCTTGCACATATAATGGCGGCTCTCTACTTTGCGATAATAGTCTATCGCCCTGCGGTAATAGCGTTCCGCCGCTTCCCAGTCTCCTGTTTGGAAGGCATATTCACCCAAATAGTTATAGTTATTGCCCTGGCGCAACTCGTCGTGTGTCATCTCACCGATGGACAGGGCATGGTGCAGCCAGTGCTGCACGCGCTGGTACTTCCCGGCAAAGGTTAGTACATAGCCAAGATTGCTGCTAAGCATTCCTTCCAGCCCCAATGCCCCAATCTGGCGGCTTACCTCGACGTTCTTCTCGTAGCCCGCAGCGGCCTCGGCAAAACTCCCTTCACCTTGACCCAAAGGCAGAAAATAGAGCTTGTTATAAATGCTGACTTGCCCGTAGAGAAAGTTGCGCCGCTGGTGAATGGCTAGACACTGGTGTAGATAGGCGGTGATCTGTGCGACAGGTAGCCCGGAGAACATGCCTGTCGCAGCCAGCATCTCCAAGATGCGCGCTTCTAGCTCATCATTGCCCACCTCATCCGCCCCCCTCGCCGCATGGCGCAACGTCGCACGCGCTTCATCGAGCTTGCCCTGCCCCCACAGAATATCGCCCAGACGATAGGTAGCTTCGGCTTCAACCTTTTTCGCCGCTGCTTTCTCCGGCTCACTGCCCTCTGCTTGGGCCGCTTGTGCCAATGCAACCGCCTCGCGACCATAGGTGGCCCCCTCCTCATGCTCATAGGTTCGACGCCGGTATTGGGCGTGGCTGCTCCAAACGAGCGCGCGCTGGGTCAAGGTCGCCGGGGAGTTTGGCGCATCAAGCAGGGCAACCAATGCCTCCAAGTTGTCGCGGCGCGCCTGCGAGTGCCCTTGCAACTCATAGACGCGGTCGATTGCCATGCGGATCGTAAAGGCTTCCTGCCACTTTCCTTCTGGTAGATTCGCCAACGCTCGGCCATAGAATTGAATGGCCTCCTCGCTGGCAAAGCGTGCCGCCGCATAATCTCCCGCCTGTTGATAGAAGAGGGAGGCGCGCGTGCGTTCGCCAGCCTGCTCATGGTGTTGGGCGATGCGATTGCTCAGCGGGGCAAGGTCAGCCGCATAGTAGCTTTCGAGCGCGGCAGCTACCTGGGCATGGAGCCGCCGGCGCAGCAGCGGCCCACTTTCTGCTTCGGCTACCTCGCGAATACGGTCATGGCTGAAGTCATAGCTCTCTCTTCCCTGCTCGCGGATGATGCGCCGCCGCCACAATTCATCGAGTGCCATGACCAGATCGTCACCCCCTGAAGCCGCTGGCCTCGTTGTTGGGGTCAGCGGCGCTCTCATAGCGAGTTGTAAGAGGTCGAAGGTAAAGTCGCGGCCAATCACCGCGGCGACGCGTGCCGTATGGCGGGCTGCGGGCGAAAGCTGGGCCAGGCGATGTTGGATCACCGCTTGCACTTTGTGGGGCAGCCGCGCTTTTCCGCTTGTTGTGACAGATGTTGAGGGAGATGGGGAATGAAGCCGCTTCTTCCCTTCAGGCGATTTAGTACGCAGCATCTCTACCACAAAGAGCGGGTTGCCTTCGGTGTCGGCAAATAGCTGGTCTGCCTCTGCTGCGCTGAGGTCATGCCCCACCACTGCCGCGGCCAATTGTGCAACGGCGTCGAGTGCCAGGGGTTCCAACTCAATTGTCGCGCACTGTCCAGCACGCAGCAGGTCACGGCGCAGGGTGTGCAGGGGGTGTGCATCCTCTACTTCATCGGGGCGTACCGTGCCCACCACGAGCAGCGGTGCGCTTGGCTCAAAGCGCAGCAAAAAGCGCAACCATGCCAGCGTTTCGGCATCACACCATTGCAGGTCGTCTATATGGATCAACAGCGGATGGATCAATACAGAGTAGCGTGACGAGGATGATTCCGCCAGCACTGCGCGCGCCAGCGCTTCATGCAAGCGGCGGCGCTGCCAAGGCTCGCGAATGGGGGAGGGGTGGGGAAGCGAGGGTTCTGCACTGTGAAGTTCTGGCAGCAGCCGCACCAGTTCGCCACGCCAGACAGCTTCCATGCTCCCGATTCTCTGTAGCACGGGGCGCGTGCGTAGGAGATCGACCAGCGGCGCGTAGGCTCCCGTACCCTCGGCAGCATAGGCGCGCGTATAGAGCGCGTTTTGACCTTGACGGCGTACCAAATCGCTGAGTTCTTCGGCCAAACGTGTCTTGCCCAACCCTGCTTCGCCTTCAATCAAGAGGAGATGGGGCTGGCCCTGCTGAACCTGCTGCCATGCTTGTTGCAGCGTGCGCCAGTGGTCGCGGCGTCCGACCAGGGGTAAGGCGGCGAGTAAGAGAGGCGTACTCGTTTTGGCTGCTGGTACACCCACCATTGCCTTCGCCTTTGCATCTACAGCCCTCTTTACGGTTGGCGTAGCGTGAAGTGCCTGTTGGTAGAGCGCTTCGATGGCGGGATTGGGGTCAACACCCAACTCTTCGCGCAGGAGGGTGGCAACGGTGTGATAGGTACGTAGTGCAGCGGCTCGGTCATCCTGCGCCAGATAGAGGCTCATCACCTGGCAATAGGCTGTCTCTTGCAGCGGGTCTAGGCTGACCCACTGTTGTGCATAGGAGAGGGCTGTCTGCAACTCTCCGGCTGCGGCGTGCTGCTGCGTCAGCGCTGCCAATGCCTCCATGATCTGCCCGCGCAAGCGTTCGCGTGCGATGACGATCCAATCGTCGTAGAAGCCAGGGAGCAAATCGCCCTTATAATAGCGCAGTGCCTCGGCCTTCCTATCCTGTTCCAGCGCTTCCTCTACCAGCGCCACGTCAAACGTATAGGGCGCGTTGGCTTGCCACTGCACACTCTCCGATGTAAAGCGTAAGTAGGTATCTGCATCGGGCAGGAGTTGGCGCAGTGTATGCAGCAGCTTACGTAAATTGGTGCGCGCTTGGGATTCAGTGGAGTCGGGCCAGAAGCGAAAGGCGATCTCTTGACGCCGTTGGGGTGCATGGCGGTTGAGTAGGAGATAGGCCAGGAGGGCTTGCTGGCGCGGCTGATGGAGCCCTGGGAGGTCGCCGTTTTGTGTGGCAACCCCAAAGCCACCCAACAAGTGGATATGAAGAGCGGGGACTCGTGATGACATCTTGGATGGACGCGGCCTCAGTGCGATTCTTCAATCGACCACCATGCTAGAGGCTTAGTATAGATCAGCTATGCATATTTGTATAACGATCAATCAGCTAGGGCTACCCAGTGTACTATAGTCGTAAAGCGTTGTCCAGACTTTTTTGTTGCCTCTTACGACAGCGTAAGCAACCGGTTTTGACAGAAAAGAACTCTTTTATTACAATCGTCACATTCCACTTTGAGGTAACTGGTTAACGAGAATGAAACAAGGCAGACCTGATCCGTATATCCTAGCGACTGTTAGCAAAGCCCTCGAAATTTTGGACCTCTTTGGCAACGTGCATGACGGGCTGTCACTCACCCAGATTGCCGAAGCAACCCAGTTACCCAAAAGCTCGATCTTTCGATATCTGGCAACGCTAGAAGAGTTCAATTATCTGGAGCGTGACGAAAAGACCGAACGCTACCATCTTGGGCTGAAACTGCTCCAACTCGGCGCTCTGGTAGCCGGGCGTCAAGATGTACGCACGATTGCGCTGCCTACCATGTGGCAGCTGCGTGAGAGCTTTGGAGAAACGGTCAATCTCGCCATCCCGCGCAATGACAAGGTGATCTACCTTGAAATCTTAGAGAGCCAGGAGATTGTCAAGATGGCTACTCATGTTGGTGCAGAGGACAGCATCCATGCTACCGCATTGGGCAAAGCCATTCTGGCTCAACTTCCTCTCGCCCTCGTCGAAAAGCTGCTGCGAGAGCCATTTGCCCGTTTCACTGACTACACCATCACCGACATGCCAACGCTTTTCGACCAGCTAGAACAGATTCGCCAGCAGGGCTATGCGCTGGATGATCGGGAAGGCAACATGCAGGCGCGTTGTGTCGGTGCGGCGATATTCGATTATCGCGGCCAAGCAGTGGCGGCAATCAGCGTCTCCGGCCCTGAGAACCGCTTGACTTTGGCGCGAGCGCGCATGATGGGGCCTGTGTTGGCCGAAGCTAGCAGCCAAATCTCCACTCTATTAGGTTACCGCCATTAGGGTATCGCCCTCAATCCTGACCCACCTCAATTTTGATCTAGTGTTTGATCTAGTGACAGAAAGGAACTATATGACAGAAGAGCAGAATTCTTTGAGCGGGTCGTCTACAACCGCCAACGGTCCGCACGTTCCCCCCCGCATAGCAGTCGGCGGCATTCTCCACGAGACACACAGCTTTGCTCAACCCAAGACCAGCCTAGAACATTTTCAACACCAAGCGCTCCATTACGGCCAAGAGTTATTGGATACATTGGGTACTGCCCGTTCTGCGATTGGCGGCATGATTCAAGCCGGAACCGAGCGGGGCTGGACGCTGCTGCCAACTGCCTATGGCGCGGCCATGCCCGGTGGGATTGTGGTCGAGCGCGCCTACCAGGAAATGCTGGGTGAACTTACCAGCCGCTTGCGCGCCGCGCTTCCGCTAGACGGTGTGCTATTGGCCTTGCATGGTGCGATGGTGACAGAGGCGCACCTTGACCCTGAAACGCATATTTTGGAAGAGGTGCGTAAGGTTGTGGGGCCTGATGTGCCAATCATTGCGGTCTTGGACATGCACGGCAACATCTCCCGGGAGACAGCCGCATTAGCCGATGTGCTGGT
>CAMPHP010000179.1 GCA_946885925.1 uncultured Litorilinea sp. | reverse complement strand
CCATAGGCAGCAAGGTAAGCCCATTCAAAGGCGTGACCAATGTCAAGCCGTCCTCCGCTGCCATCGGCATGTACAGGAAGTTCTTGCCACTGCATATCGTAAAGTTCGGGCAGACGACGGTCGCCTCTGCGTACTAAATTGTTGAAGACAAAGTTACCCACATCGCGTGCTTCCTGGAGCAAGTGTGCTTGCCCTCCCACCGTCCCCGCCGCTAACAATGCCTCAAACATATGCATCAGTGGGTTTTGCGACTTGGTATTGCCCATGATCTTAAAATCTTGTGTCATGCGCCCGTGAAAGCCACCATAGGCATCGCGAAAGCGGCTGGTCACCACGTCCCAGGTTTGCAGCATGGCCTCTTGCAATGCGGCGTCGCCGGTGCATTGGTAGGCATGGGCCAATCCAAAGATGACAAAGGCGTGACCATAGCTCTCTTTGACCTTGTTTCGCACCGTGCCATCAAGATTACACGACCAATACCAGCCCCCATACTGCCTATCGCGGAAGTGATCTAGCAAAAACTGTGCTCCACCTGCCACCGCGTCGCGATAGAGTGGATCTTGTGTGAGCGCATAGCCCTGCGAGAAGTTATAGAGCAAGCGGCATTGCGAGATCAGCGTACCAAAGTTGCGATTAAGTGGACGCCACTGTCGATCAAAATGGGGCAAGAAAAGTCCTTGATTGGTGACGGCTAGCAGCCACTTGGGAAGAATCTCGTCCAAGAGATGAGTTCTAAACCAACCAAAATCTAGCGCCGTAATAGATAGACAGTCCGCATCGTCAATGCACAGATCATCCTCGCCAACCAGGGGTGGCGCAGTGGAGTTGAGCAGCGAAGGCAGATAGACATCCTGGCCGCGCACAGGGGCAGCCTCTAGGGCTGCTTGCGCTAGCAGACTGCCCACAGCCCCACGCACCAAGAGTTTGAGTGCCTTACGCCGCGAAAGCCCTGCCATAGGCGGGGCCATGCTGCCCAACTGATTGTCGAATTGCCGGTGACTCATACAAAACTCCCTCTATCGCCGCTGGTGGTACCGAGCAGACAAGAAGCGATGCCCCGTAGGAGGCACATGCCAATAACGGATGGGTAGACGCTCTGGATGGCAGTGGATGACGACGAAGAAGGTAGGGGTACAATGCGAGCGACTCATGCCAGGGTACAAGGTAAGAAGGCAATGGGCAACCGCGGTGCAGTATACACGGGTTGGATGGAGCCGGACAAAATTGCGATGATGGGGTCAATTGCGGACGGCAGTGTATGAGTTGTGACAATTCGCGCTCCATGCTTCAACCGATCTTGAGTAACTTGGCTTCGTACCCGGCAAACGTCTGGCGTGTGCCAGCGACCGAGACGGTCAGGGTCTCGCCACTTTTGTTGTATAGGAGAGCCGCTGTTGTGCTGGCGAGACCATCAATCCGCCCATCACTACTTGACACGGCGTAAATGGCCCTACCTGGCCCAAACTCCTCTTTGAAATATCGCGCAATTTCACCCGTGCGCGTAAGTGTGCCGTAGCCTGCTCCAAGTGACGGGTCGCTAACGAGCCCTCCTTCGCTGCTGTTACTGCCCTGCGCTGTGCCTATCGCTCCCCACATGATTGGATAACGCACGCGCCCTATGACACAGTGCTTAAGACAGTCCGCCCACAATGCCGCTCGCAATATCTCATTGCCTTTGGCTTGGAAGCCAGGTATAGGGAAGGAATAAATCTCTCCATAATCCAAGTCCATATCCCTATCGAACCCGAATTCTCCTAGCACATCCCGCCAATACTGCGTAACATGTTGAAACTTGGCAGTATAGTCAAATGGATCACTCGATGGATAACTCCCGTCCTCTAAACTCCCATCCTGCAAACTCCCATCCTGTAAAGAAGTACTTAAATCCAATGTCAACACATCGAACTCAAATCCCTCTTTGCGAGCATGCCCCAGGAACTCTCGCGTAAAATTGATAGGCGCTTTGTTGGCATAGCCCCACTGGCTCCCATATTGGTAGAGAGGATGCGTGTTGGCTATCGCATTGGCAGAGATGCCGCCCTGAGTTGACAGCACGGGATATGGCCCGCCGATACGATACTGGTTGCGAGCAATCCCTCACCGCGTCATCGTGACAACCACCTGCTCGGCAGTTGCCTTATAAAAATAGCTATACCCCATGTCGGCATGGTTGGCTGTGCCCGCTTCATATCGAGCGTCCCAAGTTTGTCCACTACCAGAAGGGACGCTGTAAAAGCCTTTGGCTTCATTCCAGACCTCGAAATCACGGCAACCCTCTGCCGCTGCCAATTGCACAGCCTTGTCTACCATGAGCAACCAATCATCCAGGTAATTAATCATCACCCGACCCTCAGCACTATATCTCTCGGCATAGGTCATCAAGGAGGTCATCAAGGTAGTTGTGCCATTACTTGCATGGAGTTTGCCCTTCATCCACCAACAAGCACCATAGAGCGTCAGGATAATCGGGGCAGTGGGGTCACACTCGCGAATCTTACGCAATGCCGTCACTAGACGATTGTCTGTAGCCCAAAGCGAAGGAGCCGCTTCAGTTGGCCCACTTTCATTGCTATTCCAGGGGTCAAGCAATCCAAATGGAAAGAGATGAACCTTGTAAGCCCCCACGCAGGATGCTAAGGAGGTTGTGACATTGTTCCAGCCCGCCGCTCCCCACAACGGTGGATTTTCGATGAAGGCAACGGCGGGAACAGTGCGCGAGATAACGCTGCTCGCCTCTGCGATGGTCACAAAAACGTCAGCGCGCACCGGCGTTGCCGCAGTCTGACCTGTAGAGTGCCGTGCTGATGAAGTGGCTTGTCCGTTGTGGGTACTCATAATGGCTGCCTACTATGCTCCGTGATCGTTGGTAAAAGTAAACTCAGCGGTAACCTTATTGCCCCTCGCACAAAACGGCAGTTGCAACTGCGGCTCTTTTGCTGTTATCCTGCTGTTATCCACTAGTGCCTATCACCTGGTATAATACGATACCGTGTACTCGGCAATATGAAATAGCGGCTGATTAATGTGGCAGGTTTGTTCTGCCGCATGTTGCAATTTGCCAGAATGACAAATACCACTGCAACATTGGCCTGGAGCTGCAAGTTCCCATGCAACTACCGATCACGCGTACGAAAGTCGTACGACCTCGGCATCGTCCCGATCTATTATCACGTCCTCGGCTGTTACAAACTTTGCAGGGACTACTCGACCACCAATTGATCCTGGTCATTGCCCCTGCCGGATATGGCAAGACAACAGCGTTGATAGATTTCGTCAACACGCTTGACATGCCCGCTTGCTGGTATGCCCTCAGCGCAGCCGACCGTAACCTACACCGCTTTGCTGCCCACTTTATCGCCGCCATTGCACAACAATTTCCAAACTTTGGGGAGGATGCAAATGCCGCGCTCCAGAACCTCGAAGCTGGGCATATCTCCTTAGAGCAATTCGTCACGCTCCTAGTCAATGAACTCTATGCCCAGGTAAGCCAACGCTTCGTCCTCGTCATTGACGACTATCATCTGGTTGACGACTGCGAGCCGATTGGCTGCTTTGTCAGCCAGTTCCTCCAAGATGCAGGTGACTACTGCCATATCATCTTGGCCTCGCGCACACTGTTGACGCTGCCCGATCTAGCTTTGCTGGTTGCGCGCGGGGCCGTGGATGGGCTGGATTTCCAGGAACTTGCCTTCAGGCCAGATGAACTGCAAGCACTCGCCCGTCAGAACTACAACCAGATCATCAGCGACGCCGAAGCTGAAGAGATGGTGACCTCCACCGAGGGCTGGATTACAGGCATGTTGCTCTCGGCAAATACAAAACAACTGCATATGGCGAGCCGTATGCGTCTCCTACGCAGCTCCGGCATTGACCTCTATGGCTATCTTGCCAACCAAGTATTGAATCAACAGCCGGTTGCGCTGCGCGATTTCTTGCTGCGCACTTCCTATTTGGATGAGTTTGACGAAGAACTCTGTAAGGAAGTTTTCGAGCCGGCATGGTGCCCTGCCGGAGAAAGCTGGCAGAGTCTCCTAGATGCGCTGCTCCAAAGAAATCTGTTTGTCACACCCATTGGCGAGCAAGGTGTCAGCCTGCGCTATCATCACCTATTTCAGGATTTTCTACAGCGGAGGCTGCAAAGCGAGCGGCCCGCTGAAGTACAGACGATCCTGCGCCGGCTGGTCGAGGTCTGGCTGCAAAAGGAGCAGTGGGAACAGGCATATCTCTATGCTGAACGGCTTGACGACCCCACAGCCCTCGTCCGGCTAGTCGAGACAGCGGGGTTGCAGATGATCTATGCGGGGCGCATCGTGCTCCTGCAGGAATGGTTGGACAAGTTACCAGCGCCTGTTATGCGCGCACAGCCTAAGTTCCTGGGCTTGCAGGCATACTGTTCGATACTTCTTGGGCAAGTCGAACAGGGACTAAAGCGGCTGACCGATGCAGAAAATCTGCTGGACAAAGAAGCGCCCAGTATGCTGCTAGCGCAGATTTTAGCCCACCGTTCGATAGGCCATCGTTTTCGTGGTGCCTATCAACAATCCATCAACGACGCAGAGGCGGCACTGGGAGTGCTTGACAAGCTGGACAGCGCGCCCAATGATGAGGAGAACGAGGCCGAGCAGCGAGAACACCTACGCATTAAGGCCCTGGCCTATCGCTCCAAGGGACTTGGCTTCTGTATGCAGGGAGATTTGGCGGAGGGACTCCGGTGGCAGGAGCGTTCGCTTGAACTCTATCAACAGGCAGAGGACGCGCAGAACATGGCGACCCTGTCCATGGAAATCGCAATCACCCACGACAATGCGGGACAAAAGGCTCTAGCCCAACCCCTCTATCTATATGCGCTCGAAGCGTGGCGTGGTCTGCGTAACCTCATGGGCCAGGCCACTGTCTTGAATAGCCTGGGGGTCTTCTACCAGGAACAGGGAGAGCACAGAGAGGCATTTACGGCACTGACCCAAGCAATCGATTGTGCGCGACGCGGCGGGTATGCGCGCATGGAAGCCTTTGCGCTTACCAGCCTGGGAGACCTTGTATTCGAAGCCGGGCTGCTCCAAGTCGCCCAAACTTTTTATCTTGAGGCATACCCGCTGGCGCGGCGGTTAGACGAGCAATTTCTGGTTCTTTATCTCGAACTGGCACGCGCGGCGCTAGCCTGGTCGGCACACGAATGGAATATTGCTTATGAGTGTTTGGACACAGCCGGACACCTGGTTTTGAGCAAGAATTCCAGCTATGAATGGGGACTCTACCGGCAGGCGATGGGGCGCTACTACATGGCGCAAGGGTCACCGCGGCAAGCCTTGGAGCCACTTCATGATGCAGCAGTCTGCTTTGCACAAGGCGGCCAAACCACAGACGAAGCCAGGACACGGATCTTACTGGTTGCCGCCTACCAGGCGGCAGGCAAACAAAGTGAGGCAGCGCACGAATTGGATACAGCCCTGCCCCTCATTGCCCAGCTTGATAGCCAGCACGCTGTGGTCGTCGTCGCCAGCCAGGTGAGCGATCTGCTCCGGGCCATGCCGGTGCGCGGCCCTCAAATTGGCTACCGCAACCAATTGTTGGCAGCGGTTGAACTGTTTCAATCCCAGCGCCCGCTCCTGCGCCGCGAGTTCCGTCACCAGGTTCGCCCCCTGTTTCCGCATATACCAGTTGAGCCGCCTGCGCTTGTGATGCGCGCCCTGGGCCGCGCCGAGGTGTCGGTCAATGGGCAGCCGATCGCGTTAAAAGATTGGAAAACGCGTGTCTCGCGCGATCTACTTTTCTGTTTACTGGCACATCCAGAAGGATTGAGCAAGGAACAAATCGGCATACACTTCTGGCCCGATTGTTCACCAGACCAACTCAAGACCCGCTTCAAAAATGCCATCTACCGCATGCGAAGTGCACTGGACCAGGAAGTAATTCTTTTTGAAGATGGTATTTATCGCTTTGACGTATCGCTGGACTATGAGTATGACGTCGAGCTCTTTCTACACCATGTAGAAACCGGGGATGCCACCTCAGACCCTGCCGAGCAAATCGAAGCGTATACGCTGGGCCTAAGTTATTACGGGGGTGCCTACATGCCAGACACCGAAGCAGACTGGACATCACTGGAACGTGAACGGATGCGCCAGATCTATCTGGAGACAGCTCTGAGTCTGGCACAGCTAACCTTTCAAGCCGCCGCAATCGATACGGCGCTGGAATGGTGCCAGCGTGTGCTGTACGAGGACCCGTGTTCTGAGGATGCCCACCGGCTCGCCATGCGCATCTATGCTGCCACTGGAAACCGGGCCGGTGTAGCCAGGCAATATTCGTTATGTCAGAGAGCCTTACAAGAGGAAATTGCCGCGCCGCCTTCGCCCCAAACCGAAGAGCTTTTTGCGCTGTTAATGCAATAGAATTCATTCAATACAGCGACATTTTTCCCCCACGTCTTGTTAAAGCCAATCCATAATGGGTTGGCTTTATAAATTTGATCAAATTGAGCCAAAAATGAGCCTGATTTGATGCCTCTCCTGATGCCAAATCGCTGCGAAACTAACAAGGATTTCATGAGACACAGCAAATAGATGGCTGTGCTGGTGAATCCGACCTAGAACTCGTAGCA
>CAMPHP010000178.1 GCA_946885925.1 uncultured Litorilinea sp. | reverse complement strand
GGGGAGGAAGAGAAGGAGGAGGACAATCCTCCGCCAAATCCTGGCGGTCCAAATCGTATTCGTCCAGTAAATCCTGAATCTGGTCCTGGTATGCCAACACACCGCCAAAGCTGGAGAGAGGTACCACCATGGGCACGGTGCTGTCTTCATAGGCCAGCGTAATTAACCGGCTGCGGTCAATGGCGCGATTGATTGCGCGCCGCACTTCGACCTTGTCGAAGGGATGAACAGAGGTGTTGAGTCCCAAAATGTAGGTGCAAGCGTCGGCTGTGCCCCAGGAAGGCCCTTCAGCATTCCAAGAAATCAGATTGGGATTGCGGGCTTTAGCAGCTTCAAAGTCACCTTTTTGCAGCGCGTTGCCAAAGTCCACTTCGTTCTGTGCAAAGAGACGGGTAGCCCCTGCTGCGTCACCGCCGTTGATGCGGACAATGCGCTTGACCTTGGGCAATTCGGCAAAGCCGCTTGTAGCCGCCCACCAATCTTCGCGCAAATCATAGACCAATTGCTGATCCGAGGCACGCACCAACTTGTAGGGACCTGTCCCGACCGGATATCCTAGCTCCAGGTCAAAGTTACTAAAGGTTTCTACATCCTGACCTTCCCAGATATGTTGGGGCAGAATCGCCAGGTTGATTTCCGAATTTTCAGCCAGGAAGGTGAAAAGCCAGCGGGGGTTGGGTTTTGCCAGCACAATGCGCACGGTCAGATCATCCACCGCTTCGACTTCCGCCACGGATTCATCCAACTGGGCAGAGAAGACCATCGTTGGGGTGGCCTTCACCAAGTCTATGGTGTACTTGATATCGTTGGCAGTGAAAGGCTCCCCGTCACTCCAAGTGACTCCATCGCGCAAATGAATGACGATCTCGTCAAAGGTGTCATTGTACTCATAGTCGGTGGCTAGCCAGGGCATGATCTCGCCAGAGTTATGGTTGTAATAGAACAAGAACTCATAAATGGTCTTGTTCAAGGTGTCACGCACCACGCCCAAGCCACCCAACCCATAGGGATTCATCTGGTCGAAGTTGTTAATGACATTACCAGCGCGCTGGAGGATCAGGGTCTCGCCGCGCCCTACATCGCCCATCGTAGCGCCACTGCTGGCAGCGGGGGCAGCGGCTTCACCGCCCGCTGCGGCGGGTGCGCCAGGGGCAGCCGGTGCGCCACCACAGGCCGTGATCAGGGCCAGCACGAGCGCAACTGCTGCTGTGACCCCTATTTGTCTGAGCCATGATCTCTTGCGAGACCCCATTCTTTGTGTAAGCCTTGATCGGGATAACATGGGTTCTTCTCCTTTGGTTTGGGTAAATCGGGTGACACACAAACACGGTAAGTAACTCAGACTGGGGAGTTGTTACGCCGTTACTTCAACATTCTTTTACCTCATTATGCCTTTACTTCATTGTGCCTTTACCTCATTGTGCCGTTATTACGCCATTACATTGTCACACTGTGCGCGCAGAACCGGGGCATAACCTGTTCTGCAAAGCACTGCAAGCCATCACGCGCCGGATAATCCATAAACCAAAGCATAAAACAATCGATGCCCATGCCAGTGTATTCCTCCAACCGGCGCGTCACCGTGGGTACATCCCCAATAATGAACTGCTCGCTCAACGCCCCCCAATCTTGATATTTTTGAGGGTTGCGAGCCGTAATCTGCGCCTGTAGCGCAGCCACTTGGGCGGGTGATTCTGCGATCAGAATTTGCGTTTCTAACGACTTGCCCAAGGTGTTGTAATCGCGCCCTTGCTGCTCACACGCACGCTGCAAGAGCGGCAGCACCCGCGCCAACGCGTCCAGCGTCACGGGTGTAATGTTGTACCAATCGGCATAGCGGGCGATCAGGGGGAGCATCTTCTGCACCAGCGGGCGCTCATCGGGTCGTGGGCCACCGCCAGTACCAATCCAGAGCGGAATCGAGGGTTGCTGTACCGGCTTGGGATTGCAGATTGCGCCATCAAGATTGTAATAACGCCCCTGGAAGGTGGGATGAGGTTCGCGCCACATCGTTTGAATCAGTTGAATGGATTCTTCAAAGCGGGCAATGGCCTCATCTTCAGGCTCAGCCAACAGTCCATAGGCATCAGCCTCTGGTTTTGTGCCAGCATAGGGATCAAAGAAAAATTCAAAGCGGCCATTGGAGATAAAGTCGAGGGTCGCTGCCATCTTGGCTAAGATGGCAGGGTGACGGAAACGTTGCGCCAAATGAATCGGGCCGAGCCGGATGCGGGAGGTCATGCCCGCCAGCGCCGCTAGCACGGTCCACCCCTCCAAGATAAAGCCTTCGTCCCCCAGGATTAGGTGGTCTGCTACCCAGACAGAGTCATAGCCCCACGCCTCCGCGGCCAGCACTGTCTCCTTCAGATGGTCAATCTCTACCCGTTCCAACAGCGGTGTGCGAACATGGGCATCCCCTGCACTGGCAAAAATTGGCGCACAAAAGCCAAAGGTCGTCATCGAATGGTAAACTCTCTAGTTTCGGTGGGAAAGTGATGGAAATTCTGTTTGAAATCTAGCACTACTGCTTCTGCAAGCGCGGATTGGAGATATTATCCAGCCCTGTAGCCAGCAAGAAAAGTCCCACAAAGATCAAGATCAAGACCACAATGGGGGGAACAAACCACCACCACATGCCCCGGAAGATGGCATCGTAAAATTGCGACCAAAAGATCAACATACCCAATGAGGGTAGATGCGAAGGGCCGAGCCCTAACACCTCCAGCCCGATAGCCGCCAAGATGCCCGATGAGATAGAAAGCACCAGGGTAGCCGCAATATAGGGGATCAGGTTGGGTAAAATTTCCGTAAAGATGATCTCCATATCGTTTAGCCCGGAGATGCGCGCCATCTGGATATAGCGACGTTCGCGCAAGGTCAAGACTTGGGAGCGGATGGTACGGGTGGGACCCATCCAGGCGAGGGAGGCCACAATCAGCGCCATCGCTTCGATGCTGAGCACGCGGATGTTGGAGGCCACCACGATCAAGATTGCCAGAGTTGGAATGGTGAGAAAGACATCGGTAACAATGCGCACCACAGTGTCCTGCACACCGCCAAAGTAGCCGGAGACTAGACCCAAGACAATGCCGATACCCAGGCCGACAAACCCAGCAATCAGCCCGATCTTGAGCGTCTGTGGAGTGCCTAATATAAGAACTGCCAGCACATCACTCCCCTGTACATCCGTGCCAAGCGGGTGTTCCCGGCTGGGTGGCTGGCTGGGGATTACCGCTCCCACTTTTGCCAACTCTGTGTCATAGAAATAGGGGCCAAGCACTCCAAAGAGAATGATTGCCAACAGGATAATACTGCCACTGAGCAGCATGTAGTTGATTTGACGTGGTGCGCGGCTGCGTACCGGCATCTCCACGCTGGGGACAAGAGTCTGGGTGCTCATTGTGGCCTCCCGTAGCGCACGCGTGGGTCAAGCAGTGGATAGACGAAGTCCATAATCAACATCGACAGGGCAATGGAGACAATCAGCAGCAACAGGATACCTTGTGTCACAAAGTAATCTTTGCCGGTGATGGCCCGGTAGAGCGTGTAGCCGATGCCTGGATAGCGGAAGATGACCTCCACCAATACAGCGCCCGAAACCACATGGCCCAACGCCAGCGCCAGTTGCGTCGCCTGGGGTAGAAAGGCATTGCGCATACCATAGGAGAAGAAAACACGGGCTTTGCTCAAGCCTTTGGCTTCTGCCAGCGTCATATAATCTTCCCCCTGGATTGAGACCATCATGCCGCGCATCCCTAAGCCCCAAAAGGCAACGCTGGCAACGATGATGGAGAGGGCTGGCAGGGTGGCGTGGCGCACCACATCCGTGATGGTGTTCCAACTCCAGTTCATCTCGGTGAAGACGGAGTGACCGCCTCCACTGGGAAAGATGGGGAAGGTGAGTGCGAAGAGAAAGAGCAAAATCAACCCCAGCAGGTAGTAGGGAATGGCCGAAAAGACGACAAAGACAGGGATCAACACCTTGGAGATCGGTCCTGGTGTGGCGGGCCATGCCAGGAGCGCACCGACTAACGTGCCAACAACAAAAGCCAACAGCGTAGCCAATCCCAGCATCCCCACCGTCCAGGGGAGAGCAGAGCTAATAAGCTGGGTGGTACGGCTGGGATAGTAGGTGATGGAATAGCCCAAATCCCCCTGTAGCAAATCTCCCCAATAGTTGATGTACTGCTGCCACAGGGGTTTGTCATAGCCAAATTTCTGTTGGTAGGCTTCGACAATCTTGGTGAAATCACCGCCTATCGCGGTACCCTGGGAAGCCATCGCCTCCAGCCGCTGGGTCACCGGATCGCCGGGGCTAAGGCGAGGCACGATAAAGTTAATGGTCACCGCGGTGAAAACCACCAAGACAAAGGTGCCAAGCCGGGTGAGGAGATAATTCAAACTCATGGCAACTCCTTGTTGCGCAAGCCGTTGCGGTTGCTCACCGCTGTCTGCGTGAGTATCTGGGGCAGTTCCGCCGGTGCCATGGACGGAGCATTCTCATAGAGATAACAGGCAACCGCACGCTGTGAATCGGTGCGGTAGGCTGGCACTGGCTTGGTGCTACAGATGGGCATGGCATAGGCGCAGCGACCCACAAACTTACAGCCAGCAGTAGCTACATCATTTTCGTCATCGGTCGCCAGAATGTCTCCGACCTTGCCCCAGCGCTGACCCGGATCCGCAACGGGAATGGAGTCAACCAGCAGGCGCGTGTAGGGGTGTTGGGGCTGCTTGATGACGAGATCCACATCCCCCAACTCGGCCACATCTCCACGATAGAGAATGATAATGTTATCGCCCACCTGGTAGGCAGTGGTGAGGTCGTGCGTGATGTAAATCAGCGAAATTCCCAGCTCTTGGTTAAGCCGGAGCAGGCTTTCTAAGATGGTGGCGCGCAAGGAGGCATCCACCATAGAGACTGGCTCATCGGCGATGATAATGCGGGGCTTAAGTACCAGCGCACGCGCCACCATAATGCGCTGCCGCTGACCACCACTCAGTTGGTGTGGATAGCGACCGAGCGTATCTTCCGGATGCAGCCCGACCATCTCCATCGCCTCTGAGATCATCTGCCGCCGTTCTTTGTCGGAACTGCCCATGCCAAATTTGCGTAGGGGTGTGAACAAGACTCGGTCCACCTTATGGAACGGGTTGTAGGCTTCAAAGGGATCTTGAAAGACTGCTTGCACCTCGCGCCGGAAGACTTGGTGTTCGTCATCCGACATTTCGGTCATGGCCTTGCCCCGGTAGTAGATCTCACCGGCAGAAGGGTTGATCATGCCCAAGAGCAGATGGGCTAGGGTACTCTTGCCGCTACCACTCTCTCCGGCTACCACAGTGACCGAAGGGTTGATGTCATCAATAATCAGGGAGAAACGGTCTAGCGCAGTTGTGGTGGTCTTACGATTAAACGCACCACTGCTATAGACCTTGCTTACGTTGCGTGCCTCTAGGAGTGCAGTCATGGCTATCTCAAGTGAATAATTTCATCATTCGTTGGGTAAAGTGGCAGTGCACCAAATTCGGGGATATGCTTGTGGCCGGTTCTCCAGAGGAAAAACCCTTGTCCAGCGTTGCGCAGGTTTGTGTAGAAGTTTGCGGTTCAACTCTGATGCAAATTGTGGTTGATTGCCTACGATGTGTTACTAGGATGTATTACTAGGATGCACTCGTACTGGTCGCAATTGGTGTCATTTCGACATTTGCTTCCGGGTAGAGATGGCAGGCAGTCCAGTGCTGCGGCGTATGCTCCACCAGCAATGGCGACTCCACCCGGCATTGCTCCATTACATTAGGACAACGTGGATGGAAATGGCAGCCAGAGGGCAGACGTCGCAGGGAAGGTGTGATGCCAGGGATACCCCTAAACTTGCGTTTCAACTCTAATGACGGCAGGCTAGAGATGAGCATCTGGGTATAGGGATGTTGCGGGCGGCGGAACAGATCTTCCACAGAGCCGATCTCCACCATGCGCCCGGCATACATCACGCCGATAGTATCTACGAATTGGGCCATCAACCCCATGTCGTGCCCGACCAGGATCACCGAAGCCTCCAGCATCTCCTGCACGCGCTCCAGCGTCTCCATGACCTGTCGTTGGGTCACCACATCCAGCGCGCTGGTCGGCTCATCGGCGATGATGACTTGAGGGCGCAGCGAAATTGCCATGGCAATGCAGACTCGCTGTTTCATGCCGCCACTCAGTTCGTGCGGATACCTCTCGGCGACCTGTTTACGTAGCCCTACCATCTCTAGGAGTTCGTGGATCCGGCTCTCTATGTCACTCTTTGGGATACTTTTGTCGTGGGCCTGGATTACATCGCGCAATTGCCCCTTGATGCGCATGACCGGGTTGAGCGAGTTCATAGCACCTTGGGGGATCAGTGAGATGCGGGAAAAGCGCATGCGGTTTAGTTCCGCTTCGCCCAACCGCAGCAGATTTACCCCTTCCAGATTTACCTCACCCCCTTCAATATGGGCGGGAGGCTTTGTCAGCCGGAGAATGGCAAAGGCGGCAGTGGATTTGCCGCTGCCCGATTCACCCACGAGGCCAAAGCGTTCACCACGGTGCAGGGCAAAGTTCACACCGTCTACCGCC
>CAMPHP010000177.1 GCA_946885925.1 uncultured Litorilinea sp. | reverse complement strand
CAAGCTGCCGCCTGTGGGGATCACTCTGCTCTGTCACTCCGTAGGAGTCTCTCTGGGCAGCAGCGGCAGAGAGACTCCTACGGAGTGACAGGCTGACTGATATTCCCCGAAGCGGAATATCGCCAGAATACGATCCAAGGCGGCAACTTGAGAGAACTTACGTAGAGAAGCGCCGGATCTCATCGCAGACGCGTTCGACTTGCTCATCAGACAGTTGCGGGAACATGGGCAGGCTGAGGATGCGACTGGAGATTTGCTCTGTGCAGGTTAACGGAACCGCCGGAGTCAAACGCTCTTGATAAGCAGGCTGTAAATGGACTGGCGCAGGGTAATGCACCAGCGTACCGATACCCTGTTGCCGTAAATAGGCTTTGAGGTTATCGCGCTGGGGAGACTCTATGACATACTGATGATAGACGTGGCGAACCGATGGAGCAGCCTGCGGCAGACATAGCCCATCAATTCCAGCAAGAAGCGCACTATAACGCTGGGCAATCTCGCTTCGCCTTGCATTCTCCGCGTCTAACTGGCCGAGTTTCACGCTGAGCACTGCCGCCTGTAACTCGTCTAGACGCGAGTTGCCGCCGGGAATGTCGCTGATATAGCGCTGCCGCCAGCCATACTGCTGTAAGAGGCGCACCTGCTCGGCTAAGGCGGCATTGTTGGTCACCACCATGCCGCCATCACCCAATGCTCCTAAGTTCTTTGTAGGATAGAAGCTAAAGGCGGCAATATCGCCCCAACCACCCGTCATACGCCCTTCCAGCAGCGCACCATGCGATTGGGCGCAATCCTCGATCAGGTACAATCCATGCTGGCGGGCGATCTTTGTAATGGCAGCCAGATCAGCAGGGTGTCCATAGAGATGAACGGGAATAACGGCTTTGGGCATACCGGCTGGGGCATTGGCAATCGCAGCTTCCAGTGAAGCCGGGTCCATCGTATAGGTTGTGGGGTCAATATCCACCAGCACAGGCGTAGCGCCCACAAGCTCGACAGCGGCCACTGTAGCGACTGCGGTATGAGAGACGGTAAAGACCAAATCATTCGGCCCAACACCACAAGCGCGCAGGGATAAGACCAGCGCATCCGTGCCATTGCCCACGCCAATCGCATGGCTTACCCCAACATAGGTGGCAAACAAATCCTCGAACGCCTCAACTTCTCGTCCGAGGATATACCAACCACTGGCTAGCACCCGTTGAATGGCGCTATCAATTTGTGCCTGGTGTGCCAAGTATCCCGCTTTGGGATCGGTCTGTGGCACTGCAATTACTTGGCTCATGCATGACAATCTAGGCGTTAGCGCTTAGGCTCGTTGCAACTCTGCCACAGCGCCTGTTGTCTCATACCATTTAATCGTTTCGCGCAAGCCATCTTCAAAGGAGACGCGCGATGTAAAGCCAAAATAGTCGGTGGCGCGCTGTACATCGAGCTTGCGTCTCGGCTGTCCATTGGGCTTGGTGGTGTCCCAAACAATTTCCCCGTTGAAATTCGTAAGCCGCGCAATCAGCGTCAGCAGATCCTTAATGCTGATCTCATAGCTGCTGCCCAAGTTAACGGGGTCACTGGCATTGTATCGCTCGGCAGCCAGCACAATTCCCTCGGCTGCATCTTCCACATAGAGGAATTCACGCGTGGGAGAACCATCGCCCCACGCCACAATCTGCCTGTCACCGCGTGCTTTGGCCTCAAGGCACTTGCGAATCAATGCGGGGATCACATGCGAAGTTTCAAGGTTGAAATTATCGCGCGGCCCATACAAATTTACAGGCAAGAGGAAGATGGAGTTAAAGCCATACTGCTCGCGATAGGTTTGGCTTTGCACCAACATCATTTTCTTGGCTAATCCATAGGGCGCATTCGTTTCTTCGGGATAGCCATTCCAAATATCATCCTCATGAAAAGGCACCGGGGTATATTTAGGATAGGCACAGACTGTACCAATCGCCACAAATTTATCCACACCGGCGCGCCAGCTCTCATGCATCAGGGGTACACCCATCATGAGATTGTCATAGAAGAACTCGGCTGGTTTATTGCGGTT
The DNA here is from genome assembly GCA_946885925.1 of uncultured Litorilinea sp. The sequence goes on along the minus strand of CAMPHP010000177.1, from coordinate 4,555 downwards.
AGCACCAATCCCACCAACATGCGCGGCCAAGTGGATAATCATATCCACAGCCTTGGCGTTGCCCCGTGTCGTAGTTGTTGTATCTTGCAACAGCGCGCGAATTGCATCCCTTTCGCGCAAGTCATACTCCCTGCTGCGCGGCACAATCACCTCGGCCGCACCACGTTGCTTCAACTTGTCTACCACAAAAGAGCCGAGAAATCCTGAGCCACCCGTTACAATGACACGTTTGTCGCGCCAGAATTCCTGGGAATCGGGCCAAAGCTGTTGAGATGGCGAGATGGTTGTCGAAGGCATAGTTGCTCCACTGGTCTTCAAATTACCGTATTATTTCGCAGGCATGTCATTTGGACGAAGAGCGTAAGTACCCGTCCACACGCTCTAGATTCGACGATTATGCCCTTATCTAGAGATCCCCATTATGCCATATTCTCTATTTGTCACCTAGCCATCAATGATGGCACGTCTTTATGTCGAGACTTTATGTTGAGACTTTCTGGCGAGGCTTTATAGAGATGGAGTGCATGCCTAGTCGGCAGACGCTCCATCGGGTGTACGCGACACCACCACCTCGCTATAGCGCAGGACGCGATTGGCTTGACGAAAACCGCGCCGCACCTCGCGGACAACCGTGTTGGGTGGCAGGTCTGCACGCTGTTCGCTTTGCACGATCACATGCAGGCGCGGGTCAAAAGGCTGGCGCAGAGCTTGAATCGGTTGGATGCCCTCCTGCACCATAAGGGCAAGAAACCGGTCGCGCACCAAGGCCAACCCGCGCAGCCATCCATTGAGTGCCGTGGCTGCCGCGACCACAGATTCTGGCGTGGGTGTTCCAGCAGGCGCGATGTGAGATTGCTGCCCCTCTGGCGTTTCAGCTTCACCCGCAAGCCGCGAACGGAGGCGATTCACCAGGCTGCCCGTAGTGGCTTGCCGGTCGCCGGAACTGCCGCCATGTAGATGGTACATATCGGCTAATTCTTGACGATTGCGCGCCAACAGCCCGCGCCCTTCTTCCAATGCGCCTTCAATGCCATCCAACGCGGGCAGAAAGAGCACGGCAAACTCACCTCGCGCCTCGCGGCGCACTTCCTCCAACCGCTCCGCATCCATCACAATCTCCTGCTCCTCAAGCTGGCTGCGCCGGTTGAGAAAAGCTTGGATTGTGGTCAGGATGTCGGCCACTTGGCGACCGCGTGCTTCGGTAAGTTCGTTGCTGCGCTCTTGGGCGCGTGTCAACTCTTGCACGCTCTCAAAGAGATCCATCACTTGGCGCTGTGTAGCCACCACTGTTTCCAGCCGCACGAGTTGATCCTGTGTTGCCAACTCGGTCAGCTTGCGGCTCAGGAAGGCGAACTGCTCATGGTCGGCGCTCATTTGCTCGGTCAATTCCACCAGACGATCTTGCAGGGGATCACCCTGTGCGGCTTCATTGCCCAAATGACCCAAGAGCACGTCGATCTGACTGCGCTCATGGGCCAAGGCAGCGTTTAAGCGTCCTATTTGTGCTTGGAGCGCGTCAAGCTGTCCCGCAAGCTGGAGAAAGCGCTGAATTAATTGCGTAGCAATGGGAGGTTCCTCGGGATGGGAAAAGCCCGAAGCATAGAAAGGATCAGATTCGCTGTTCATGAGCTCGATGTAGCCATATTCGAATGGGGCGACGTAGCACTTTGCCACGCCGCATGGGCCTTATAAAGTACGTCAAGCTGTTCTGGGGTGAGCGCATAGGCATCAAGATTGGCGTAGTCTACCCACGCTACTGCCGCAGCATCGTCTTGGGCCACAGCGTCGCCATCAAGATAACGCGCCCAATACTCTAGCACCACATAGTGATATTCGATTTGTCCTTGCTCATCCAGGTGGATCGATTCATAAGTCGTGACCAAATCACCGACTTCTATCGTGATTCCTACTTCCTCCATCACTTCGCGCATCGAGGCATCAACCAATCTCTCACCCAAGTCAATCAACCCACCAGGAAGCCCCCATGTGCCAACCCGTGGCGGGCGTCCACGCTGCACCAACAGGATCTCGCCTGCCTCGTTAAAGACCGCTACCCCTACACCAACAAGGGGCGCGCCGGGATAGCGTCGAGAGGCAGTGATGGGCTTTGTAGCGGGTGGCTGGGCGGGTTGTGGTGCGGATGCGTTCATGGTGTAACCCATTATGGTGTAGCCCATTGATGAAGCAGTTCAGGTAGTTGCTGCAAGTCGGTAATGCGCGCATCGGGCCTTACCTGCGAGGCGAGTTGCTCATTGCTAAAGGCGACTTGGGTCGTGGTCGGCTGGTCAATCCAGACAGTCAGCGCGCCCACCTCAATACCCGCAGCAATATCCTCGGCCAAACTATCGCCAACGACCACTACCTCGTAGCCAAGCGCATCCCACCGTTGCAAGGCAATATCGAAAAACTTGGTATCCGGTTTGCGAAACTCAACACTGGCGCTGCACAAAGAAATATCAAGATAGGGACGGATGCCCAAATAGTCAATGGTACGTTGGAAGACCCGATCACAGTTGTAATTGGTCATCACCGCCAGTTTGTATCCCTCGGCGTGCAACGCTTGCAGCAGTGACTTCACACCGGGACGCAGCCGCCACGCCGTCATCTCTGGCGCATAGAAGATATCCACCGCACGATGCAAGACATTCAGATCCATTTGGCTGGCAGGATAACCAAAGAATTGAAGCAAGAAGCTCATCGCATCATCGGCAATGTGTTCTTCGTGCTCTTCCTCGGATTTCTCCTCGGCAAAGCGGCGCGCCTCAATGATATTATTCCAGAAATCTTCAGGCAGCTCCATACCCGTAGAGCGCATATACTCTGCCGACGCCTTTGCGCCTTCCTCCAACAATTCGACATGAGGGCGCGCGAGTTCAGCCAGGGTATAGTCAAAATCAAAGATAACACCCTGCAACAGCGAGAACTCTGGGAGCGAAGCTGTATCCCCTAATTCCGGGAAGAAATTCTCCTGTAGTTGGGTCAAGGATTCCTGATCCAAAGGCGCAGGCTGCATCTCCTCCACTTCCACGGGAGGCAGCGGGGCAGCAGTGGGTTCTGGCGGAGGGCCGAATATTGCATATTGTTCGGCAGAGGTTAGGCTACGCCCCTGGGCACGCGCACGCGCCAGGAAAGCTTCTTTTTCCTCTGGGGTAAGCGCTTCTATGCCAGGACGCAAATCCTCGTCATTGGAACGCGGAGAGCGGTTATCAGATTCAGCGTCGGCATCCGGCAATTCAGGTAGGGTCATAGTTCAAATGGTTACATCTAGGTACAATCTAGTAGGTACAATCTAGCCCAATATTTCAACCCATTGTAGGCTAGAAGCCCTTGCGGGGCAAGCTACGTCCGTAGACGTGCCCACCGAATTGCTGTGGTACAATCGGCCAAAGTGAAAAGTCGGGGCATAAATTCAGGTATAAAAGCTTGGCAAAGTAATAGCTAGAGCAGGAGCAAGCGATGGTCTACACGGTGCAGGTGGGTGGTGTGCGTTGTCATATCTTGAGTGATGGGTTGAACGTTGCGGATGGAGGTGGCTTTTTTGGCGTGGTTCCTCGTGTGATGTGGCAGCGGGTCATGCCTGCCAATGAACTCAATCAAGTGCCAAACGATATTCGCTGTATGCTGATTGAATCAGACGCCGGGCTGATCCTGGTGGACACAGGCAACGGGGATAAACTCAACGGCAAGCAGCGTCAGATTCTGGGCCTGGACAACCGCAATCAGCGGCTCTTGGGGGAGATGGCAAAAGTCGGCTATCGCGCCGAAGATGTAGACGTGGTGCTCTTAACCCATCTGCATGGCGACCATGCCGGGGGCAATACACGCTGGGAGACAGCAGACGGCTCGCCAGGGCGACTCGTCGCAACCTTTCCACGCGCCCGTTACCTGGCGCAGCGCATTGAATTGAGCGAGGCCAGCTATCCCAACGAGCGCACAGCCATAACCTATATCACGGACAACTGGCAGCCGCTTTTGGCAACAGGTCAAATGAAGGTGGTTGATGGACCGCAGCGGCTCGGCAGCCAGGTGCGCACTACCATTACGCCGGGACATACCGCCGCGCTTCAAGTGGTGTGGGTAGAGGATCGGGGCGAACAGCTTGTCTTTTTGGGCGATGCATGTAGTTGGGCCGTACACATGGAGCGATTGGCCTGGGTTCCCTCCTACGACATCTACCCCATGACCAGTATTGAAACCAAGCGCGCCTTGCGCCAGCAGATCCAAGAGAGTGATGCGCTGATGGTCTTCCAACATGACCCCCAAGTGATCAGCGGTCGGCTGGTAGAGGGTGCGCGCGGGCCGGTGGTACAGCCGATCTTGCAGCGCGAAGGCTGGGCGGATCCGCTGGCAGAGGCTCAAACCACCAGCGCGCCCAACTCAGGCGCATAGCGTTGTAGCTGCTGGCGCAGCCGCACCAGCGCCAACTCCTTGGCTTTGGCTTCCAACATAATGTCAAAAACAGGCAGCCCGGCCGCACGCGCACACTGCAAAAAGTCGACAAACTCAAAGGGGTGGATAAAGTCACTGTGTTGATTGGGCAGGGGCAGTTGCAAAT
>CAMPHP010000176.1 GCA_946885925.1 uncultured Litorilinea sp. | reverse complement strand
AGTGATAGCTTGTGGGTGGTAGTCGCCCATCCTCAAGCAAGCGCTCGATCATCGTGCCAATGCCACCGCCGATTTCAAGCAGCGTTAGGGATTGTTGGGCGTGAGCTTTGCTCGCGATGGCCTGGTGTAGCGATTCCCAAACATGATGGTTGAGCGCGCGGTCGTCAACAGTCCGTTTGGATGCAAGATAACGTTGAAAGGTGTATTGCGAAGGGCGCAGGTTCATTCTATATAGGCTCGTTTGGTGAATTCGCATAGCCATTGAAAAGCTGCGTGCATGCTCTCTTGCCAGGTGGGGTGCGCTTCAAAGCTCTGGCGCGCATGGAAAGCAAGGGTGGCTAGGTGAACTCGATTTGTTTGGATGCGCTCAAGATATTGGGCGAGTCTCATATCGTCGTCAAGCGGAATGAGATAGCCATTCTTGCCAGGTTGGACGATCTCGCGAGCCGCGCCTGCGGTAGTGGCAATTACTGGCAAGCCGTGGGCCATTGCCTCAAGATAGACAATGCCGAAACCTTCATAGGAGGGCATGACAAGAGAGTCGCTGGTCAAATATAGCTTTACAAGCTCTTCGTTGCTGATACGACCGTGCCAAGTGAGACGCGAGGAAAGGGCGAGTCTGCTGGCAAGTTGGTGCATGTCACTGCTGTAGCCTGGATCAACTGCTTGGCTACCAACGATGTGTAGCTGCCAGTTGGGCTGATTTAGATGAGCTAGGGCGTGCAATACTGTGTGCAGGCGCTTGCGAGCCATCAGGTTGCCCACGAAGAGTAATTGTAGCGGTGCGCGCCGTTGTAGTCGCTCGGTGATGGCACTGATAACGCTGCTGTGAGTGGGCGGCTGTAAATGGTCGGCGGCAGGATAAGCAACTACATGAGGCACTGAATCGCCCAGAAGTTGATGCACGGTTTGTTTGGTAGTCTGGCTGTTAAAGATGCAGCCGTCTATGGTGGTCAGGTATTGTCGCTCCACTGCCCGATAGAAGGGCAGTAGGGCGGCAGGATGGTCTTCGCTGCTACGCAGATGATGGACAATCGTGATGAGGGGACAGGTACATTGGCGGCGTAGCAGCCTGTTTAGCAAAAAGAGGGAAGGGTGGTTAAGCTCGTCTTGCAGCAAAAGATCGTAATTGGTGTCTGCTATCTGGCGCGCCCAATTAAGCCGTAAATTGTCGCTGAGGTGTGAAGGATAGTTGCGCCAGGGCAAGCTTAGGATCTCAACTTCGCACCCATTGGCGCGCAGATGCGCCACCAACTGGCGGTCATAGAGATAGCCGCCAGAGAGTGTATCCAGAGTCCCGTAGATGATCAGGCCGATTTTCACCCGGACACTCGACTTACTGTGTGGTGAGAGGGAGCGTGGTGCGGTATGATGCCCAGGCGATCTCATTTTCCCAGATTTTAACTGTCAATGCGCTTAGGTTGCTGGTATAGACTTTGGACGCAAGTTGATGGCTGGCAATGCGCGTGAAGTGCTCGATGCTGGGGTTGAGATTGGCGAATTCTGGCAGATCGTTGAGTGTCTTGTCCCGGTAGTAAGCGACGAGGTCATTGAGTGCCGCTTCGACTTGCACAATATCTACGAGATAGCCGTGTTGGTTTAACTCGGCACCTTCAAGTTGTAATTCAAGCTGGTAATGGTGGGAATGCCAGAAATTCTCTGCTCCCCAGTCGCCACCGATTAGAAAATGTTGTGCCACAAAATTGCGGCGGACTGCCAGTGTGTACATGCGATGCCCCAGAGAGATGTTCGTAAGGTATGCTAATAAGGTATGTTAATAGGCCAGCAGGATTTGGAGCGCTTGGTCGGGTTGTTGATCGAGCAACTGATAGGCTTGACTAGCTGCTGTGATTGGCAGGCGATGAGTGATGAGATCATCCACTGGCACGGTGCGGAGCCATGTCCAAGCTGTGTCGAGACGGCGTGACTTGTTCCAACGGTTGGCGAATTGCCCATCTAGGGTGCTCACTTGACTGCTGAATAGCTGGATACGATTGCGGTGGAATGAGCCACCAAGCGGCAGGGTTGCAGATTTATCGCCATACCAAGAGCCGACAAGAATTCGCGTGCCATATCCGGCAACGTCGATAGCTGTTGCTAAGGCCGCGGGGTTGCTAGTTAGCTCGAGAATTAGATCTGGGTCCAAGCCGCGAAATGCTTGAATCTGCTCGGGTGAGAGAACGGCATCTGCTCCCCACGCACCTGCAATATTTCGACGATTCGCATAGCCATCCGTAGCAAGTAGTGAGGCAAGGGGAAAGCGTCGTAGTAGATGCAGCGTTAGTAGGCCAACTACCCCTAGCCCGAAGAGCAGGACGCGTTCACCGACGATGGGTTGAGCATCCATCGCAAAGTTTACGGCCGTTTCCATGTTGGGGAGAAAGACCGCTTGCTCATAACTGAGATCGTCCGGTATGGGCACGAGTGCGGATGGATCCAGGGCAAAGGTGCTGGTATGTGGGTGAAAGGCGAAGACCCTACGCCCGTACCAGCTAGGGGCTACCTCGTCGCCAATGGCGATGACCTCACCTGCACAGGCATAGCCGTAGGCGAGAGGATATTGCACAGCGCTATCCATTCCCTGGATGGTAGCATCGACTGCCATCCCTTTTGGAACCTGACCTCGATAGAAGAGGAGTTCGGTTCCGGCGCTGATCGCAGAAACCACAGTTCGTACCAGTACTTGATGGGGCTGGAGTGTGGGCAGCGGTTCATTGCGTACTTTGACTTGGTAGGGGGACACGAAATAGAGCGTGTTGCGCATGGCTATGCTGTGGGTGAGACAGTATTGGTCGGGAGGGAAATGGCAGCAGCGGTCGTCCCAGTTTGTGTCCAATTAAATTCGCCCCATAAGAGCATGTCGTTGCCTGCCTGAGAGTAGTAGACGTCCTGCAATAAGGCGCTTGCTTGAGAATTGGGAGCGGTGACACGTACACCAGGAGTGTAGCGGGGGGCAACGGTCACAACCGCATAGTGGGCAAGCCGTTGATGAATCAGGTTGGCGATAATGGCTGCACCACCTTCGACCATGACTGAGCGGATGCCTATACTACCCAGGTGAGCAAAGAGTACAGACATGTCCACCTGTTGCTCTGGTGTGGCGGGCAAGTGGATGAGGCGCGCACCCTGTGCACGTAACGCATGGGCTTGTGGCGTATCCGTATCAATGGTGGCGATCCAGGGTGGCTTGGGGTGTGACCAGATGCGCGCGTTCAGCGGAATGCGTAGATGGCTGTCAACAATGATTGGCTGGGGCTGTGGGCCTTCCGTAAGGCGTACGGTGAGTTGGGGATCGTCAGCCAGGAGGGTGCCGATCCCGATGAGAATAGCGTCGTGACGCGCCCGTAACTGATGGGTAACGTAGAGCGACTCGGGGCCGCTGATGCGCAAGGGACTACCATTGGCCGAACCGATGGTGCCGTCAAGCGTTTGGGCATAGCTCAGTGTGATGTAGGGTTGGCCGTGTGCCGCATAATGAGCGAGTGCCTTGTCATAGAGCGCAGCCAGATGGTGGGCATGTGTCATGGCCGTGCTGCCATGGGCATGACCGTTTGTATAGGCATCGGCAGCAGGCGGGGGGAGCGCCAGCAGATGGTGCATGCGCTGAACTTTGGTCGCAAGATAGGCCGCATTGTCGTGGGTAACAGTGCTGACCAATGGCAAGCGTGCGCCAACTGTGACGCCTAGCTCTGTTAGGTGGTCAATCTTTGCTGGATTATTGGTCATCAGGCGGATCGAGTTGATTTCTAGATCATGGAGAATGGCCGCAGCAGCAGAGTATTCGCGCTCGTCGGCCTGATGACCCAACATTAGATTTGCATCAACTGTGTCGTAGCCTTGATCTTGAAGATTGTAGGCCCTGAGCTTTTGGGCAAGACCGATGCCCCGCCCTTCTTGGCGCAGGTAGATGATAACACCTTGGCCCTCTTTGGCGATCAAGCGCATGGCTTGATGTAACTGCTCTCCACAGTCACAGCGTTGTGAGCCCAAGACATCGCCCGTGAAACATTCAGAATGAACGCGAACGAGTATCTCGTCCTGTCCCTGTACCTGACCCATAATGAGCGCGAGATGTTCTTTGCCGTCACGGGAATCGATGTAGTGGCAAAGTTGGAAGGAACCTTCGGCGGTAGGGATACGTGCAGTGGTCGTACGGCGAACTAGGTCAGCGTGCATGATTGTTGTGGCTGAACGAGAACAAGGCTCGTGTGATAGGTAAGTACAACTGGCTCAAATGCGAATAGGTCTGCGAATAGGTCAAGTGCGAATCGATGATGACGGGCCTATTCTCGTTGAGAGTTGTCTTTACACAAGTAGGATAGCTCTCAAAGTAAGGGCGACATGTCTCGTGAATTGGGCTAGATACCGAGAATGTCACGGCAGTAGCGCACGCTTCGTTCCAACTGGCGGCGCTGCTCCACGGCAAGTGCTGTACGGATCTCCGGCGTCAAGTTCCCCCAATCCGCAGTAAGGATGGGCTTGGTATAGGATTCACCCTCGGCAACATGCTTGAGAAAGCGGGCGAACTCATGGGCCAAGCTAGCCGGATAGATGTCCCAGTAATCAGACTCCAGATAATTCAAGATGCGTGGTGGTAGCGTCGCAATGACTTCCAACGTGAAGTTGGTGTTGGGACAGCGGGCGATGTATTGCTTGGACCATTGATCAATGTGAACTGTGCCTTCACCCATCGGGACCCATTGAACAACTGCTCCCCTTGGATGGGGCCAAACTGCTGTGTCACGCACATGGCTCATGACTACATAGGGAGCTAGGTGATCCAGTGTTGTGAATGGACTTTCTCCAACCCACAGCGGATTGCCGGAGTCGATACATGCACCGACATACTCTGGCCCAGCGCGCTCAATAAGTTGCTTGAGTTCCCATCCTTGCAGGTCACCCGCATGGTTCTCAATGGCGATTTTTACACCTAGCTCAAGCGCGAGGGGACGAACGGCTTGGCAGGTGGCGATAGTGGCATCTATGTGGCCCTGCAGCGGCGTGGGGGTACGCCGATCTGCATTGGCTCCCAAGAAACAACGCACCGCTACTGAATCGAACCTCGCTGCAATGTGAAGCATTTGGGTCAATTGTTGAACGGCACTGCCCTTTGCAGCCGAAAAGGTTGTAGAGGTTTCGCAAATGGAACCCATACCCACTTCGAGTGCAATGTTCAGGTTGTCGGCGGTCTGCTTCACTTCGTCTAGATAGGCATCCTCTATGCTCTTGAACGGTCCTAAGTCGGAAAAGTGAACCACATCAAGACCGATCTTGCTGGCATACTCTAGAAGTTGAAAGGCATCCCAATCGTTAAAGCGAAGACTAAAATTATCAACACCCAGTTTCATTTAACCGTTCTTTCGTCTGTTGCCCTGGTTCACTGTTTCAGAGATTCCAGTGAGCATCGATGGGTGCTTGGTAGGTTCCTCGCTTGCCGGAGAGAATGTCATCGACGCGAACGACATCTCCTGTAAAGGCTGATTCGTAAATTGCTTCTCCAATGGCAAGGGACTTGATACCTTCGGCTGCGTCTACTTCGGGCCGTTCTCGTTTGCCTTGCAAAAGTTCTACAAACTCCCAAATTTCAATGGCAAAGCCATCTTCTGTGCCACCGGGGAAGGTGAATTCAGCTTCCGTTGGGGAGAGCGAGGCGAGATACATAGCTTCGATCTCTGCTAAAGTATACCGCGTTCCATCTTGTTGCACGAGATAGCCATCTTCACGAGCGTCTGGACGCCACTCAAAGAGGTGGAAGATACGATAGGGGCTTGCAGTGGTATCGTGCAGGGAGCCTCCGCTGCCATAGAAGGCGACATTCACGATTGGCTCACCGGGTGCGGCTACACTCCACGCCCATGTACCGACTACGCCACTCTTGAATGAAAAGGTGACATAGATGCTATCTTCGGGTCGCTCTAGGACGGACATGGGTCGTCCGGATTTTAGCTCACGCATTTCCGCGTAAATTTTGTCCACATCGCCAAAGAAGTAGCGAATGCTGTCGCAGTAGTGAAAACCACTGTCGAGGGTCATGCCACCGCCAGACATCATGCGGTCGCGCCGCCAGAGGATACGCTGAGGTACTGGCTGATTGGCTACCTGAGGCTCAGGGGGCCGCGTGTAGTTGTGAAAGAAGGTCAGTGGCGTGCCGATTAACTTAGACTCGTTTAGGACCCAATGGACGGCGCGTTGACCTGGCTGGCGGCGATGTGGAACTGCGATGGAGAGGATTTTGCCTGTGCGTTCGGCGGCATCAGCCATTAATTGACCTGCTTTGAGGCTCACGCCGATTGGCTTTTCGCAGAGGACGTGCACGCCTGCCTCCATGCAGGAGATGGCAAAGCTGTGGTGAAGACCGTGGGGCAGGCAGAGGTCTGCGCCATCTAACTCCTCATGGGCGAGCATCGCCTGATAGTCGTTGTAGATGCGGGGTGTCATGCCCAATTGTTCGTGGAGTTCCTCCGCAAGATTTTGCGCTGCATCCACGCTGGCGTCACAGACGGCAGTGACTGTGAAGCCAGTACGCCCGCGATCAACGAGATCTTTCATTGCTTTTACATGGCGGCGCGCAATGCCGCCGCAACCGATGAAGGCAAGTTTAATGG
>CAMPHP010000175.1 GCA_946885925.1 uncultured Litorilinea sp. | reverse complement strand
CCTTTCAGGGTGATAAAGTGGTGCGTTAATCAATCTTGGCTATTCCTAGATTGTAATTTACATCCAACCTCATCTGCTTTTCTATAAACAATGAGATAAACAACGAGTTGTTTTCGGAGAGCATTCATCAATAGAACGCTAGAGCCTTAGCGCACATGGCAGAGTCGAGCACCGAACAGCCTAAGCGACAAGAAAAGCCAACTCCTGCCAAGCAAACCGAATTCCAGATTGGGTCTATTGGGCATCAGGTTGCCGCGGGAGCTGGCGCACCATTAGACAGTCCAGCGGTGGCACGCATCCAACGGAATCCCCAACAGACACCTCGTACTGACCTATTGGCACTCCAGCGCGCTGTAGGCAATCGTGCTGTGACGGCACTCGTGCGTGGCGAAACGACCGAGGTCCCGATCCAGGCCAAGTTGCAGGTGGGACCGGTCAACGATGTGTATGAGCAAGAAGCCGATCGCGTTGCGCGCATGGTGACAAGTGGAACTGCCCTGCATAAGCCTGCTGCCAACGTGAAATCCAAGCATGCGGATGAGCAGGAAGAGGGTGGAACGCCTGGCCTTGCCACTAACATCAAGCGCATGGTGCAGCGCAAAAAAACGGCTAATCACGAAACCGCTAGTACGGTACGCGCGGATGGCAGCTTTACAGCGGGCAGGCATATTAATGAGCGCCTCCAACGCCTAGAGCAAGGCGGGCGACCTTTACCAGATAGTGTACGCCGCGAGCTGGAGCCACGCTTTGGTGCTGATTTTAGCGCTGTGAAGATTCACACGGGCAACGAAGCTGTGCAGTTGAGCCGCGATATTGGCGCTCGCGCCTTTACGCACGGTTCGCACATTGCCTTTGGCGCTGGTGAGTTTTCCCCCAACTCTCAAGCTGGACGTCAGCTATTGGCGCATGAACTAACGCACACGATCCAGCAGACGGGAGCACGTCCGCGTTCATCTGTACAGCGCAGCCCGAATGGGGTCATCCAGCGCGGGCCGACATGGGACAAGATCAAGAACTTTTTCTCGCGCAAAAAGCCAGAGCCTGTCCTGCCGGAGATTAGCGCACCTGTGATGGGGACGCCACCTGAAATTCAAGCGGCAGCCCATGCCAAAGTCTCCAAAGCTGCTGAGGATGCGCGGACTTTATATGCAAATGCGGTTGCCGCCGCTAATCAAAAGGCTGAGAGCCATAATGAGGTCAATGAGGAGATGGAGCAAGCCGGGCAGAGTGCCAAATTAGGCTCTGCCAAGGATAGCGTCAAGGCGATGAAAAGCGGAGATGCGGCGGTCAAGAGCTTCATCGAAAAATACAAGCAAGACCTCGCTGAGATCCGCGATAAGATTACCGGTAGCGCGATTCAGGTAAGCCTGAATAATGAGAAGGTAACAGCCAATACGGGCTCCCATAGGCAGCTTGCCATGCAGAGCCATGCAATTGCCAACGAGGCAGAGCAGTTGGTGGCAAAGATGCGTGAGCAAGCCGCCAATGTAGGTGATAGAGCCAATACAGAAGAGGCATTTGCACGGGCCAACATGAAGAGTCGCTGGGGAATCGGCGGTTATGAAGCTCGCAGCTTGCCCGCGGCAGAGAAAAGTGCGTCGGATTCTGTGATGGATCTGCTGGAAATCCGCAACAAAGTACAGGGATACCATCTTTATCTTTCGACTGACTTAAAGGTATTGGAAGGACATCTCAGCAGTAAAGGAGCCAGCGTTAGCCATAATTTCAGTGAAGCCGCTGCGATGCGCGCAATGGGGTCAGGTGCGGCACGCGCCGAGTCCGAGCAAGATCCTGGCATGTTGGATGACACGCAAGCCTTTCTCATGGGCGGCGGTTCACGCAACATGAATGGGCTTGAGGGCCCAGAGGGAGCAAATCCTGAACAAGACCCAGCTGCCATGCGGAAAGCTGAACTTGAGGCGGGCCGCCTGCATGGACAAAAAGCGTTAGACGATTCCGCGGCCAAACGCCCAAAGCCAGAAAAAGCACCCACGCTGAATAAATCGGAAACGAAGTTTGCCAAGCAACTCAAACGTTTGGAAATTCGTGCCATGCTCTATGCCAAGGCGCAGAAACGTATGCGCTTGGCAGATCAATATACGCTAGAGACAAATGTTCTCTATGATCAAGCCATGGCGCTTTATAAAGCGATTGACGCCGCACGAAGTGGCGATGATCATAGCCCTGAGCAGATCAACCAGGCAATTCTCAAGGCGGGTGATGCACGGGAAAAGGTAGCATTGGCCTCCGTGAGACTGGAGAAGATGCGCAAGTTCAAGCAAGAGGTCTACGACGAGAGCCAGAAATATCAAAAATATGTAGGCGAACGGGCCATGAACAAGCACAAGCGCCGGGCAAAGAAAGTGGTCGGCATGATCGCCGGGCCTGGGCTGCGTGCATTGACTGGCGGTCTGTACCGTGTTGAGGCCGAGGATGAGGCTGGCGGCTATCGGGTGGGGCTTAAGAGTCGCACTATCATTGATGACATTATTAAGAAATACTACGAGCTGAAGCAACTTGTTAAGGGTGTAGATGGCAGCCATGTCAGAGGGCTCGGTGGGAAACATGGCGCACGCGCCTATGTCTTTTTCAAAGCCATTGCCTTTGCGCTTCAGATTGTCCGTGATATCTCATCTTCCGTGGCGCTGTGGGTAACGATTGTTACCGGTGGGCAAGGTGCTCCAGTCGGCGCTGTCTTTGCCTCAATTGCCCTTTATTCTGGCCTCGCCAAAGCAGCCGTTGATTTGCTGTTGTTAATTTGGTCTGGAATAGGACTTGCCAACACCAATGATCCAGAATCGCGCGCGATTCTACGGGGAGAAAATACCCGCCAAGGGCTGGCTTTTGGTGAAGGAGCCTTCGCAGCCGCAAGCGCCGGTATGGTCATGGGGCTAAGTGGCAGTACTGGCTTGCTCAGCTTCGATAAGCAGATAGGGGCATTTGGCGTTGGGTCGCGTACAGCGGACCTGGGTGGCTCCCTCGGTGGCACGGTCGCAAGCGCGAGTGTGGGTTCGGCTACGCCAGCACTTGGGAATATTGGCGCGAATCTAGCAGTAAAGGGATTGAGTCCCTATGCCAATAACGCATCCCTGGAAAATGCCAAATTAAGTACTCAGGTGGTGAAGATTCGCAAGGCCAAGTCAGCAGTACGGGTGCTTTCGCATCCTGTACGGTCGGCCTTTGGTAAATTAGCCGAGTTTGCTTCGAGGAAGAAGCGACTGCGCAAGAGTAAGTTTGCGGCTCTCCTGCCAGAGATCGCCAAAACCATTGAGGATTTGAGCAGTAATGTGGACGAAGCCCCTGAATCCGAAGCCGAAAGTGAAGAATAAGCTGAGTGGGGTAAGAGGCGCGACATATGATTCAGGCCGTGGTGTTGTTAGTGGGTGCATTGGTGGGTATTAGTCTCATTGTGGGAGCGATCTTGGGGCTTGTGGTGGCAATCTGGGCACAAGATACGGCTGCCGCGGTGCGTATCATTGTAAATGGCTACTATGCACTGGTTGGTCTGCTGCCCATTGTCCTTTGGCTGACGATCTATGTCACCCGCGATGACCCGGAATATGAGGTGGCCTATGACTCACCGCTACGCTCGCTGTTGACAACGGTGCAAGGGGCGGCGATCGGCAGCATTTTGGGTGCAGGCCCTGTCTTTCTGACCCTGGTTATCAACCTGCCGGTGGTCTTAGCTGATTTTGACATTGTCGGATTTGGCCCGGCTGTACGCAATGAAATCGTTTGGTCACGTTTGTTGCTAGCGGTGGGAGCTGCCGTACTTGGGGCGATTCCCTTGGGCCTATGGGCCTACTATACAGGGCCTGGACGAGAAGCTGATTGATATGGGGCGTGCATATTACCGCTTTGGTCAAGATGTTGCATTGCGGCTTGCGAATGGTGAAGCGTTTGCGCTGCGTGATGCAGAGCTAGGGGCTATTTTTGGAGCGGAGGAGAGTCCCATCTGTCTGTTGCGTGGCAACTTTACTGCAACAACCTACCGGGCACTGGTGGCGCGTGGGATTCTTGCCCCCAATCCTGAGCTACAGGCACTTGCCCAACCTGTTGCCGTACAGCTAGGGTTGGAAGAATCATTGGCGGCAACTGTGGCTAGGGATGCTCGGACATTGGCCCATATTGGGCGGCGTTTGGCTCAAAACAGTGCTACGGACGAACTGGCGCGGCAGTTGTTGATGCTGGAACAGTGGCATCTGATAGGTGCTTCAGCGCTGGGGCAACCGGCCCCTCTGGCGTCGCGAACCTATTCACAGACATCTGCCGTCGCAGATCCGGCACAGGAAGCTGCGGCGACAGAGATGATCACGGAGTTGGCTGCCGAACTGTGGTTGGCTGCTGAAGAAGCAGGGGCAGCTGTGCAAGCACCCGTTTTGACCGCTCCAATTGACTTGTTTGAGGCAGTTACGCTTTTCTTTGCAGAAGAAGAGTGGGGATGGGAAATCGTTGACGATGCGGAAGGATTGCTACGCACGATTTATGATGGGCAGAATGGAAGTTGGCTTTGCTACACTCGAATTCTACCTGACCTTGAACAGGTGATCTTCTACTCAACCTGCCCTGTCACCGTGCCCGCTTCTGCACTGCCTGCTATAACTGACTTCCTCAGCCGGCTCAATGCTACCCTTTCAATGGGCAACTTTGAAGTGGAGTTTGTTCACAATGTTGTGCGCTTTCGTACCAGTATAGATGTGACCGATGTGGGATTAGCTCCACTTCTATTCCGGAACCTCGTCTATCAAAACCTAGCAGTGATGGATCTCTATCTGCCTGAGATATTGGCAATTGTTGCTGGCAGCCAGCCGCATACGCCAATTGACTAAGTTGACAGAGACTATTTGCTGGATCAACCAATTACTTAACGCTGTTATAACACCTGAGTGTGGCTGTCATTTCTAAACATTCATTTCTAAACATTTGTTAAGAAATTAGTGCATGGCAGCGTGTCCTAGTAAATAACAGCGTGCCAAGTAGGTATAGATATTTGCCAACTGTAGAAGCAAGGCATGAAGTATGATCGATGATTTGGATGAAGCCCTGCGCGATTTGTTGATTCGCGATATGCCCATCTCCAGCAACGAAGTGGATATCGCCTTTGAGCAACCAACGCGTGATTGGGCATCGCGATTGAGCCGTCCAACGCTGAATCTGTTTCTGCACGACGTGCGCGAAAACAACAAACTGCGTACGCAGCAGCCCTATGTTGGGACATCGGTGAGTGGCACAATGGCGACCATGAGCGCTAGCCCTTTGCGCCTAGACGTGCATTACATGGTGACGGCATGGGCCAATGATCCAGGTGACGAGCACCGGCTGCTGGCGCGAACGCTCATGGTGCTCTATCGCTATAAAGCATTGCCCGACGAGTTTCAATATGGGCAGTTGGCTGGGCAGGATTATGAGATCTTGTTGAAGGTTGCCCAATATGATCAACGCGATTTACGGCGTGAGATTTGGTCAATGTTGGATAACGTGATGCGACCCATTGTCGACCTAACAATCACCTTAGCGATTGAACCCTTTGCGGATTGGACTGTGCCGTTGGTGCGTCAGACTCAAATCGGTTTTGGGCAGATGGACCCCTACGGCCTCAGTAATGGGAGGGACAATGGGAATGGGCGAGGTAACGGTTTTGATAATAGTATGGTCTTTGGAGACCAATTCTATTCGGTAACAGGCATGGTGCATAGCACCTTCCCACTTGAGCATTTGAGTGTCCAGTTACTTGAACTTGCTGTGCCAGTCACTGTGGCTCCCAATGGACGCTATAGCATTCTAAACCTGCGTGCGGGGACGTATACGCTAGAAGTGTGGACGGGGGAAGGTACACCGACCCAACACTCTATTGTTATACCTTCAGCCCCAGCGGAATACGATATTTATCTGTGAGTTGTTTATTTGTAAGTTTGCAACTTGGTATGCAGCGGGCACGTCAGGAGGTAATTTGCAGTTGAATTGAGTTGTTTGGGGATGCATCTGCGTCCAGCGCTGACTTATTTGTTAGTCCATAGCTGGTTTTTATCTGAACTGCTATTTGGCTGTTTTTCTTTTGTCTTCTGTTTTTTGCATTCAAATGACGTAGTTTGTAGTTCGCAAGGAGGAGCGAATGCCTGAATATCTGTCTCCTGGTGTGTATATTGAGGAGGTTGACCGCGGGCCAAAGCCTATCCAGGGTGTTGGCACGGCAATGGCTTGTTTTGTCGGCTTCACCGAAAAGGCCCAGATTGAACGAGTCATCAACGGTGAAACAATTGTTGAGGATCTATTGAACAAGCCACAGCTGGTGACCAACTGGTCGCAGTATGTGGAGCGCTTTGGCGGATTGGTCGAGGGCGCTTATCTGCCACACTCTGTTTATGGCTATTTTCTCAATGGTGGATCGCGCTGCTATGTCTTGAGCGTCAAGACCATTCCCAAAGCACAGACAAGCCTGTTGGGCAGTGATGGTAAGCCCTATCTCACAGTTCAGGCCAAGCAGGCTGGGTTTGATGGACTGCGCCTGCGTGTACGTGTGGATGCCCCCGAACCGCCCCGCGCTGCCAGCAAGCCCAAGGAGGGCGATGCCAAGGACGGGGCAGCCCCTGCTGCCGAGGGTTCCGCAGC